>CAKPRA010000001.1 GCA_934180065.1 uncultured Clostridia bacterium
ATCAGAATTAAATAGAAAATAATGGCTGTAAAGTAGATATACAAAGATTTACAGAAGTTAAGGGAAAATTACTGAAACTAGACAAAAGTAATTTACAAAACAATTTTTTTATGCTATAATTTTTATCATAAAAACTCAAAAGAGGAGTGATATTTATGACAAAAGTCGCAAAAGTTATTATAGTATGTGCACTCTTTTCTGTAATACCAATTTATGCACTTCTTATTATGGCTTCAAAAGCAGATGACTTTGCAGAAGACTTTTTTGGCAGTTAAAAACCACCATAGGGCTATAGATTTTTTCTGTAGCCCTGTTTTCTTATTATAGAATAAAAGCAGACATTAATAATATTTGCTTTGGAACAAAAGCGGACATTAATAACATTTGCTCTGTTTAAAACATTTTTAAGTCCGCGTTTTTGTTCGCGCGCCAAAATTACGCAGTAATTTTGTGTGCAATGTTTTGGCGTAGCCTTTTTATATAATAGGAAATATCTATTCTTAATATAGCATATAGTTTCAGCATTACTCATAAGTAAAATTGTACTTATATATTGAACTTTCCTATTATATAAAAAAACTGACTGCCCAAATATTAGAGCAGTCAGAAAATATTAAAGATTAAACATTATCTTAAATTTTTTTTCATTGGCTTTTTTGAATTTCTGCCAATTTTCCCAGTTGTGGCAACAAGTGTTTTCATGTCTTAAAGCTTTAAAGAATTCCCCTGATTCTTTTGAAAATTCAGATAAGAGTTCATTCCAGCTATTCAGATCTTTCTCCTGCACATTTTGAACCATATAATAGTCCAAAACTTCAATAAAGAGCCATTTTCTGTGCTTTTTTCTTTCTGGTATCAGATTTTTTATAATTTCGTTCGCACAAAAGGAAACTCGTATATAAATCTTATATCTAATAACCCTTCTTTCTCTTTCATCTTCAACAATCTCTATACGTTCTGGACTGTTATACTCAATTATTCTGAAATACCACTCTGATTTTGGTGGCTTATCATTTTCCATAAGTTTGTAAAACTCCTGTTTAACTTCGCTTGACGGAGAGAAAGTTATTTTCCACATTATGGCCGGGACATTTATGTATGATTCCAGACATTTCATAAGCTCCTTACCAAGTGCGGAATTTTCAACATTTGAAAGCTCCTCATAGATGTCACCAGTTATTTCTATGAGTTTAGCTTCAATTTTATTTTTGGTAATTATTGCTTTCTTGTACTCCATAAAAAAATACTTTTCGCATTCCTTAAAATAATCAAATGCAATCATTTTCTTTTCAGGGAACACATTTTCGTCAACGATGTACTTGCCGAGCTCATTCAATAACTTGGACGCATTATTAACTGAATATCTATTATTTTCAGATTTCGAATAATCAGTTTTTTCTGCAATGCCCACCTTCTGCATGGTGCTTTCCAAGTTCTTAGAATTATCTTTCTTGTTTTTTTTGGCAATTGCGACAACGAAAACACAAATTGCAATAATCATAAATATGAATACTATTGTTGGGATTTCCGACATTTATATCCTCCTTTTTTTTTTTTAGATTTTTCTCAGCTGTTATGGAAAATAATATTCATATCCCATATAAACTCCTTTCTAGACCAACGGTCCGGACAAATGTTTATATTCCTCTATAGCTACACTGCAAATTGCAGTATGAACTATCTATGCATACATATTTGCAATACATATGATTATAATTCCGTTTTATCCATTTGTCAATACTTATGTTAATATATATTTATAATTATCGTTATTTCTGTTTTTACGGTTACATAACTTGATTTTTCCTCTAAAAAATGTTATATTTATTATATTATAGTGAATTTTAGGAGGTTATTATGACTTTAAAAGATATCTCATCTAAATATCAAGAAAATTTATACCAATTTTTTTCTGACGAAAAAATAATTGAATTAATTTATAAAGAACAATATGGCGAAAAAGAATATATAGATAATAAAGACTTCTATAATTCAACATTCAAAAAAATTTTAAAAGACATTGTATTTGTTCCATACATTACTTCAGAGCATTTAGAAGATTACATTAACTCTTATAAATCTAAATATGGTGAAAAATATGTTCAAGAACACCTAGCTAGTGATATTTTGCTATTAAAGAATCTACAATTGGAAAAAAATAAAATAGTAAAAAAATATACTAATATTTTGATAGATGAGTTAATGTACAAGTATCCAAGTTTTACAAAATGGAATAAAGATATTATTTTAAAACTATGCAATAGTAATGATTTTTCTGAGAATGTTGCTATTATAAAAAATAACTTTTCTTCAAATAATAAAGCGAAATTATTTTTTATTAATAAATTTATTAATAAATTTATTAAAACTGTTGATGAAAAAATATCTATGGAAACTAGTAGCTATTATTTTCATAGATTACAACGTCCAACTAATGTGTCTATTAATGACAAAATCATGAAAAATTCAACTTGTGAATATAAAATATGTGATGAAAAAAATAATAATTTTTATGTTTTTCTTCCAGTTCTAAACTATCACAATAAACATGACTATTTAATAGCTGCAGTTCATGAGATTATGCATATTTCCAAAGAAAAGATTTCGAAAAAAAAATCTCAAACAGGTTTTATTCAAGAAAATATTAATAGAAAAAATCTTACAGCTTATGAACCTGGTTCAAATATCTTTAGCACTATTAAGTGGTATATTTGGGCAAAGAACAAAAAAGCAAAAATTGATATTTCCGAAGCATTTGAAAATTCTATCACCCCAAATACAAAAACTACTGAGGAAATATTAAATCAATATCAAGTAAGAAACGTTGTATCTGAAATAAAGAAGAACAATTTAGATAAAAATCTAAAAATGTATTACAAAAATATCGAAAAAGTAAAAACTACTGTACTTTATGATATTCCAGATGCATTAACCACACGTTTCATGGAATCTTTTGAAAGCTATATTCAAGATGTAAATAGTGGTAAATTATCTATATCTGATTTTAGAAAAATAGTTGGAAAGATTAACTTCAACAATTTAACTCAATTATATTCAATATGGATTGCTGATTTACGAAATAGAACTAATTCTTCACAGTCCCCAAATTCGTTATCAACTAATAACATTTTGAGCAAAAACCATTATAATAATTTTAATAACAATAATGATTTTTTATTTGCTGGAAATAAAATAATATCTGCAATGGAAAAAAAAGCAAATATACATAATGATGATAATTCTGAAAATAAGAATAAATTTAACACAAATAATACAAATCAATTTATGAAAGATATCTTATTAAACCCTGAAACTTTATATAAAACCTCTAGTATTACTAAAAACACTAATATTACACAAAATAAACCTAATTTAAAAAAACAAAATATTGAACTCGATAGATAATTATTATATCAAAAATATAAAAGTGTACTGAATCACAAAATTTAAATTTTTTTCTGATTCAGTACACTTTTACTAAAACTTTCAAATTAATTGTAACTTAACAATCTTAAACTTCTAATTTTCTCATATCATTATATACCACCGAATTTAAATAATTTTTTCCATTCTCAATATTTTTTCTAATATTTCTAGCTGATATATCATATTTTATTCGCTCTTGATCTACTATAACATTTTCCAAATTTAGGTAATCTGCAACATATTTCCCATATTCTTCACTACTATAAAAATGTGTAAACTTTATTCCTTTTACTATATCTGATAAGTACATCATCTGAATTTTAACACTTTCATCATCTAATCCAAATTTTTCAGGACTATTAAAAGCTTTTAATATTTTCACATTTGGAAATTCATCTTTTATCCATTTTATTTTAGTTTCAATATCTATATTAAACTGTGGTGTATCATATATAACAACATAAAATTCATCCATATCTTTTAATGCTGTTTCAATTAAATATTCGTGCCCTCTGTGAAACGGTGCAAACTTTCCAATAGTAAATCCCCTCTTAATCATTAATCTTCATCTCCTTCATTGTAAAATTCATTATTATCATTTACAATTACTATATCTCTCTTTAACAATTTACTTTCAACTACACCTGTTCCAAAAAATATACCATCATAAAAAATTTTATATATACCATTTTCATTACTACATTTTAATTTTACGCCATTAAAAAACTTTTGAATTTCTTTCTTTTTTAAATTAATACACCCATTATTTTTTAATAAATCTTCTAAAGATATAATTTTATTCTTTAACCAAATCTCATTTGCTTTATTATTTTCAAGCTCTTCTATTGTTACTGCTTCAGCCAGACAAAACTCACCAACTTTTGTTCTTCTAAGCTCTTTCATATAACCAATAGTTCCCAATTTCTCAGCAATATCTTCACATAAAGATCTGATATATGTTCCTTTAGAGCATTCCACTTCAAACATTATAGTTTTATCTTCTTTGTTAAACTCAATTAAATTAATAGAATATATTTCAATATTTCTCTTAGGAATTTCAATCTCAATATTGTTTCTAGCATATTCATAAAGTTTTTTTCCTTTAACTTTTATTGCTGAATATATTGGAGGTGTCTGAATCAAATTTCCTACAAAGCATTTCAATACTTCAGATATGTATTTTTCATCAAAAATGTTCTCATCTACATCTTCTCTTTCTATTATCTCTCCCTCAACATCAGCAGTAGTTGTTTTTACTCCTAATTTTAATGTAGCAATATATTTTTTATCATGATTAATCAAATATTTTGAAAACTTAGTTCCTTTTCCTAAAAGTAAAGGCAATACTCCTGTAGCATTTGGATCCAATGTACCAGTATGCCCAACCTTAACATTTAACATTCTTTTTACTTTATTTACAACATCATTTGATGTGACTTCTTTTGATTTATCAACAACAATAATTCCATCCATAAAAACTCCAATTATAAACATCTCTTTACTTCATCAATAACTTTTTTCTTTACTGACTCCATGTCACCATTAATATAAAAACCAGCTGCTTTTGGATGACCACCACCACCAAATAATAAAGCAATTTCATCAACATCAACCTTATTATTTGATCTTAAAGAAACTTTCAATCCTTTTCCTTTAATTGGTCTAACAAAAATAGAAACTTCTACCCCTTCTATATCTCTACCAACTTCAACAATACCTTCATGATCACCATAAGATGTTCCAAATTTTTCATAGTCCTCTAAAGTTACATATGTATATGCGATTTTTCCATCAGAGAAAAACTCTAATCTGTTATTGGCAGCTCTTGCTAATTCATAAGCAGATTTTGTTTTTAATAAAAGCACTTTTCTATAAACACTTGAAACATTAATTCCTTTTTTCAACAGATTAGCAACAAATTCAAAAGTTTCTGAAGTTACATTCTGTGATTTAAACCCACCTGTATCTGTAATAATACCAGCTAAAATACAAGTTCCAATATCCTTATCTATATCAATATTAAAGCTATTTAATGCAACAATCATTACCTCAGCACATGCTGGTGCATCTGGATTTACAAAATTCAAATCACCATACATTGTATTTGTATTATGATGATCAATTACAACTGTATGGTCTGAATTTTCAAAATATTTATTACCCCCATTTAACATATTTAAATTAGAGCAATCAATACCTATTGCTAAATTATAACTTTCACATTCTGAAGATTTTTTTATATTATCAGCTCCTGGTAAAAATAAAAATGTTTCTGGACATTCTGGAATAATAACATCAACATTTTCTTTTCCATATCTTTTCAAAGCATTATATAATGCCAAACTTGTTCCAACAGCGTCTCCGTCAGGGTTATCATGAGTCAAAATAACTATTGAATTAGCTTTATTTATTTCTTCTAAAATTTTATCTAAAGTCCCCATATTTCTATATCAATCCTTTCTAAATTAGAAAACATTTTCTTATTATATTAAAATGACTGTTTCTACTTTTACAATGTAGAAACAGTCCTACAATAACTATTTATATTATAGCACAAAAGTTATTATTTTTCATCCTTTTTTAAATTCTTCAAAATATTGTCAATTTTCATTCCATATTCCACAGAATCATCTAATTCAAAAACAAGCTCTGGTGTAATTCTCAAATTAATAGTTTTCGCGATTTGGCTTCTAATAAATCCTGCAGAATCTCTTAATCCTTGCATTGTTTTATCTACATCTTTAGAATTTAAGACACTAATATAAACCTTAGCATATTTAAAATCTGGAGTTATTTTTGCTCTGGTAACACTTAATAATCCAGTAACATTCGGATTTTTCAATTCAAATGTTAATACATGACTAATTTCTTTTTTTAGCTCTTCATTAATTCTATTCAATCTAGTCTCATTTTTTGCCATAAAATTCATCCTTTCATAAATAAATTTAATATATTTTGAGCATTCTATCTTTTAACTTCTTGCATTACAAAGAATTCTATAACATCATTTTCTCTCAAATCATTATAAGATTCAATTTGACAACCACATTCATATCCTTTAGTAACCTCTTTAACATCATCCTTAAATCTTTTTAGTGATGCAAGTTTTCCTTCATGGATAACAACAGAATCACGAATAACTCTAACTCCTGCATTTCTTTCAATCTTACCATCTGTTACAAAACATCCCGCAATTGTTCCAACATTTGAAACTTTAAAAGTCTGTCTAACACTAGCATTACCGATAACTTTTTCTTCATAAATTGGATCTAATAAACCTTTCATTCCAGCTTCAACATCTTCTAATGCCTTATAAATAACAGAATATTGTTTAATTTCAACGCCCTCTTTTTCAGCCACTTCTTTAGCTGAGCCAACAGGACGGACATTAAATGCTATAATTATTGCTTTTGCAGCTTTAGCAAGTTGAACATCAGATTCATTTACGGCTCCTGCTACAGAATGTATAACTTTAACCTTAACTTCATCATTTGATAGTTTTTCCAATGATTGCTTAATAGCTTCAGCAGATCCTTGAACATCTGCTTTTACAATAAGATTTAATTGTTTCAAATCTTCACTAGCCATTTTTTCAAATAAATTATTCAATGTAACTACACTATTATTATTTAAAACTCTTTCTCTTTCTTGAAGTTTTCTTTTTTCAATTAAATGTTTTGCCATTTTTTCATTTTTAACTTCATAGAAAGTATCTCCCGCTTCAGGAAGCTCTGTCAATCCCATTACTTCAACAGGTGTAGATGGACCTGCAGCTTTTACGCTTTGACCCTTATCATTTTTCATTGCTCTAATTCTACCTATTGATGTTCCAACAACAATTGTATCACCAACATTTAAAGTACCACGTTGTACAAGAACTGATGCAATTGGTCCCTTAGATTTATCAAGTCTTGCTTCAATAACAGCACCTTTTGATTGTTTATTTGGATTTGCTTTTAGCTCTTTCATATCAGCAACTAATAATACCATTTCTAGTAAATTATTTATATTAATTCCCTTTTTAGCTGAGATTGGTACAAATATTGTATCTCCACCCCATTCTTCAGAAACTAAATCATATTGCATTAAATCTTGTTTTATTTTATCTATATTTGCATTTGGTAAATCAATTTTGTTAACAGCAACAATAATTGGAATTTCAGCAGCTTTTGCATGATTTATCGCTTCAACAGTTTGAGGCATAACACCATCATCTGCAGCAACAACAAGAATTGCTATATCTGTTATTTGTGCACCTCTTGCTCTCATACTTGTAAAAGCTTCATGACCTGGTGTATCTAGGAAAGTAATCTCTCTTCCATTAACATTAACTTTATATGCACCAATATGTTGAGTAATTCCTCCTGCTTCACCTTCTATAACATTTGTCTTTCTAATAGCATCCAATAAAGATGTTTTACCATGATCAACATGACCCATAACAACAACTACAGGTGGTCTTGGTAATAAGTCTTCAGCTCTATCTTCAGATTCATCAAATAATACATCTTCTTCATTAACAACATTTTTCTTAGTTGCTGTTACGCCAAATTCACTTGCAATTAAATAAGCTGTATCAAAATCTAAATCATTATTTATAGTAGCCATTATTCCTAGACTCATTAATTTAGTGATAACTTCCCCACTAGTTTTCTTTAATTCTGCTGCTAAATCCTTAACAGATATATGCTCTGGAATTATAATTTCTGTTAATTGGAAGATTTTTTGTTTATTTCGCTCTTCATCATTTTTATTAATTTTCTTTTTGCTTCTTTTTCCTCTTTCAGTTGTCAAGTCATAATAATCAAGCATTCCACCATCTTGTTCATTAAACATATGAGATAATTTATCAACTTGTTTTAAGTCTTTTAATTTTCCGCCATCAAATTCAGAAAACTTATCTTGTCTTCTATTTTTTGTTGCTTTTTTATTATTAGCTTTATTCTCTTCAAATTTAGTTTGTTTAGCTTTATCAATAGATTTACTTGTATAATCTCTTTGAGATTCCTTTTCAACAATTTCTGTAGACATAATGTTTTTAATGTTTTTATCAATTCCCTTATCATCTAATGGTCTATTAGATCTATTATTATTGTTAAATCTATTATTTCCATCATTATTAAATCTATTATTTCTATTATTGTTATTTACTTGATTTCCATCTCTATTATTATTAAATCTTCTTTCTCCATTATTATTATATCTGTTATTTCTATAATTATTATTTACTTGATTTCCATCTCTATTATTATTGAATCTTCTTTCCCCATTGTTATATCTGTTATTGTTTCCATCGTTATTGAATCTATTATTTCTTCGATTCTCATAATTATTTTCGTTCTTATTGTTTTCTTTTTTCGCTGTTACTTCCATACTTTTATTCTCAGTTTTTTCAGTTTTCTCCTTTATATTTTTTTCCTCTAACGCTCTTTTTTCTTTTGCTTCCTCTTCAGCTTTTTTTAGCTCTTCTAATCTTTTTTGCTCTTCTATTTTCTTAGCTTCCGCTTCTTTTCTTAATCTTTCTTCTTCTTCCTTTTTCTTCTTTTCTTCCTCTTCTTTCTTTTTGTCTTTTATTCCAAAAAGTTCATTTACAGTTAGCGGTTTTTGTTGTTTATTTCTATATACAATATTATAATTTTTGTTTTTATTTCTTTCAACAAATCCAATATTTGCTTTTGATTCTTTCTTTTTTTCCTCTTTTTCTGTACTATTATCTTCTGAAAGAATAACTTCTCTTCTTATGATAACTGGTGTATTTTCTTTTTTCTTTTCTTTTTTTTCCTCTTTCTTCTCTTGCTGTAATTTAGGTTTACTATTACCAGTTAATTTTTGTTCAAGTATTTTAGCCTCATTTTCTTCTATAGAGCTTAGATGGCTTTTTGCCTCAATCCCCAATTCTTTAGCCTTTTCCAAAACTTCTTTACTGGTTAGATTATATTTTTTTGCTATTTCGTGAATTTTAATCTTTGCCAATAAATTTCACCCCCATTAAATTAATTTTTGTCTATGATTTCTTTTCTTAATTCATCATATATCTCATTACTTATAGTAGTTTCAAAACTTCTTTCCAAACGCTTTGATTTTATAACTTTTTCTAAACACTCAGAATTATTACAGATATAGGCACCCCTTCCGTTTGCCTTACCTGTTTTATCAATAAAAATCTCTCCTTCTTTGTTAATAACTATTCTTATTAACTCATTCTTATTTTTCTGAACATTGCAACCAATACATGTTCTTTGTGGTATTTTTTTCAAATTTATCACTTCCTATTGTATTCATACAAAATTTATATATTATTCTTCAGATTCAGTATCTTTTGATACATCTTCTGATTCCTCAATTTGCTCATTATTTCTGTCATCTATCATTTTTCTAAATTGAGATTCGCTTTTTATATCAATTTTCCAATTTGTAAGTTTAGCAGCTAGTCTAACATTTTGACCTGATTTTCCTATAGCTAATGATAATTGATCATCTGGAACAATTACTTGAGCAAATTTTTCATCATCATTTATATCCACTGCCAAGACTTGTGCTGGTAATAATGCTGCAGAAATATATATTGATGGATCTGCATTCCATTCAATTACATCAATTTTTTCACCATTTAATTCATTAATAATATTTTGAATTCTTATTCCTTTTTGACCTACACAAGATCCAACAGGATCAATATTTTCATTAGGAGAATATACTGCAACTTTACTTCTACTTCCTGGATCCCTAGAAACACTTTTTATTTCAATAACACCTTCATATATTTCTGGAATTTCTAACTCAAATAGTTTTCTAACAAAATCAACATTTGCTCTTGAAATGATTACTTGTGGTGCTCCTTTTACACCTCTTTCAACATTAACAATACAAGCTCTAATTTTATCATTAACTCTATATTTTTCAGTAGCAACTTGTTCTTTTAAAGGCATAATCCCTTCAAGTTTTCCTAAATCAACAACTACTATTCCACCATCTGCTTTTTGAATTAATCCAGAAACAATTTCTCCTTTTTTTTCTGAAAATTCATCAAATAAAACATTTCTTGAAGCTTCTCTTATTTTTTGTATAATTACTTGTTTAGCAGTTTGAGCAGCTATTCTACCAAAATCTCTAGGAATAATTTCTATTTGAGCTGTATCACCAATAGATAATTTCTTGTTTATTTTTTGCGCGTCTGCTAAATTTATTTGCAATTTTTCATCTTCAACTGTTTCAACAACTTCCTTTTCGGCAAAAACATGTATTTCACCAGTTTCATCATTCATTACTATTTTTACATTCTCTGAATTTGAATCATAATTTCTTTTATATGCTGTAACTAATGCTGTTTCTATTGATTCTAGCATATAATCTTTTTTTATTCCTTTTTCCTTCTCTAAATCTTCTAAAGCTAAGATAAGCTCCTTGCTATCTATTAATTTACCTTGTTTTTTTACTTCTTTATTCATTTTAAATCCTCCCTTTATTTATCCCAATCAAAATATTTTTTTATCAATGAAATATTTTTTCTTTCTAATGGAATAATTGATTCATCATCTAGCTCTATTTCTAAATTTTCTTCATCGAACTTTTTTAATTTCCCAATAAGTTCCTTAGTACCTTCTACAGGTTTAAATAGTTTAATTGTTATAATTTCATTTATATTTTCTTTCAGATGTTTATCTTTTCTAATAACTTTTTCTACGCCTGTTGATGAAACCTCTAAAAAGTATTGCTCTTTTATGTAATCTTTCTCATCTAAAATATCAGTAATTGCATTATTTACATTCTCACAATCGTCTAATGTTATTTCTCCATTTTCTTTTTCTATAAAAATTCTTAAAAAGTAATCTTTACCTTCCTTTGCATATTGAACATCATATAGTTTATATCCTAAATCTTCTATAATTTTAGATATACTATTTTCAATTTTTTCTTCTATATTTGCCAATATAAAGTCCTCCTTTATTACAATTAAAGAGTGGGATTGGTTCCCACTCTTCTGCTTTTTTTATATTGCATTAATATTATACCCTTTATTACAAGAAAAATCAAGCATTTTTTGGAATTTTATGCTACTTTTTTTAGGGGGAAATGGAGAAAGAGGAGAAAGAAGGAAAAGAGGAAAAAGAGGGAGGGAAAAGGGGACGGTTCTCTTTGACAACAAATTAATAAAGGTTGTCAAAGAGAACCGTCCCCTTTTCCCTCCCTCTTTTTCCTCTTTTCCCCTGCCCTCTCCTTTTTCTCTTTTATTCGAATTCAAAATATTCACTTGTTTCCTGTAGACCTTCAAAATTCACTTGTCTTAATATTTCATAAGTTATAATTGCTACTGAATTTGATAAATTTAGTGATCTTAATGTATTTCTCATTGGGATTCTTATTGTGCTTTCTATATATTTTTGCAACAAGTCCTCTGGTAATCCTTTTGTTTCTTTACCATATAACACAAATACTTCATTAAACTTTGAATAATCAACATCAGAATAACAATGTGTTGCTTTTGTGCTTGCAAAAAACATATTATTTTCTTCTGGTTTATATTTACCCAAAAATGATTGAAGTGAGTCATGCTCTTCTATATCCAATTTATCCCAATAATCTAGTCCAGATCTTTTTAAACTTTTATCATCTATTTTAAAACCTAATGGATGTATTAAATGCAATTTTGCTCCTGTTATTGCACAAGTTCTTGCTATATTTCCTGTATTTTGTGGTATTTCAGGTTCACACATTACAATATTTATTTTCATTTTTTATTTCTCCTTTTAATTGATTTTTTTATTATAATTATTAATACTATAATTCACAATTTTAAGTATAGCTATTTCCAAGGTATTATATCATAAAAAACAAATATTTCATTTATTTTTCTTCAGAATTGTGGTATATTTAACTATATTATTGTTTTTTAGAAAGGATTTGAATTGTTTTTTATGAATGAAAAATATATAAAAAAATTAGAATTAAATAAAATAATAGATATTCTAAGCTTTTATTGCGTTACAGAAATCGGTAAAAATTTTTTACATGATATTGAACCTTCTAGTAATAAATTAATTGTTAAGCATTTATTGTCAGAAACAACCCAAGCTAGGAATTTAATTTCTCAAAGCGGAAATCTGCCAATTGCTGATATACATGATTTCAATATAATATCCAAATTATTAAAAAGCGATATTGCTCTTTCTTGCGGAAATTTGTTAAATGTTGGTCATATTTTAAAGATTTCGCGAAACCTAAAGTCATATTTTTCCTCTGTAGATGATGTATCAAAATATGATTCTATTGAAAATTATTTTGACAATTTATATACAAATATTGATTTAGAAAATACTATTTTTAAATCTATTCTAGATGAGAATACTGTAGCTGACGAGGCTTCGCCTGCTCTTGCCAGTTTACGCAGAAAAAAAAGAAATTTAGAGGCTTCTATAAAAGATAATTTAAGCAAACTTATCCATTCATCAACATATTCAAAATATATAATGGATCCTATAGTTACAATTAGAAATGATAGATATGTTATTCCTGTTAAAGTTGAATATAAAGATAATATAAAAGGCTTTGTTCATGATATATCATATAGCGGATCTACTGTATTTATAGAGCCTATTTCAATTTTTGAGTTAAATAATCAAGTACACAATCTACAGCTAGAAGAAAATGTTGAAATTGAAAGAATTTTAAAAAATTTATCTGATTCTATAGTTCCAATTGTAAACAATATTGAAATTTCACTAGATTCTATTGCAAATTTGGATTTGATCTTTGCAAAAGCTAAGTTTTCTAATAAATTTAACTGTGTAGAGCCCATTATAAATGAAGAAAAATTTATTGATTTTAAAGAAGCTCGTCATCCACTTATTGATGAAAAAATCGTTGTTCCTATTGATATTGAAATTGGAAATAAGTATACATCTTTAATTATTACAGGACCAAATACTGGCGGAAAAACTGTTACTTTAAAAACTGTTGGATTATTGTGTTTAATGGCTTATTTAGGACTACATATTCCTGCCAAAGATGGTAGTAGTTTATATGTTTTTGATAATATATTTGCAGATATTGGTGATGAACAAAGCATTCAAGAATCTTTAAGTACATTTTCTTCACATATGCTAAATATCATCGAAATTTATAAACAAGCAACATCAAAAAGTCTTATATTAGTAGACGAATTAGGCTCTGGAACCGATCCTATTCAAGGTGCTAACTTGGCAATTAGTATATTAGAATATTTTAATAAACTGGGAGCTTTATCACTTGCCACAACACATTATCAAGAAATAAAAAATTATGCACTTGTTACAGATGGATTTGAAAATGCAAGCTCTGAATTTGATATTGTGAATTTAAAACCAACATATAAATTGCTTGTTGGTGTTCCTGGAAAAAGCAATGCTTTTGCAATAACTAAACGACTTGGAATGCCAGATTCTATATTAACAAGAGCTGAGGAGCTTATGAATGACGAACATATTAGTGTTGAAGAGCTTATTAAAAATATCTATGATGATAAGGTAGAAATTGAAAAAGAAAAAGATAAAATAAAACAAAACTCTAATCAAATAGAGCTTTTAAGAAAAAGCTTTGACACAAAAAATTCACAATTATCAACAAAAGAAAATGACATTATTGAAAAAGCTAAAATACAAGCCCGTGAAATTCTGCTAAATGCAAAAAAAGAAGCTAATTCTATTATATCAAGTTTAAATGAACTTTATAATAAAGCAGATGCTCACGCCTTAAAACAAGCTAATTCTATAAGAAATAAGCTTAATGAAGATATAAAAAATACAAGTTCACCTTCAAATACAGACAATAATCTTGAGAATTCAAGTAAATTGGAAAACATAAATATTGGTATGACTGTATTTGTAAAAACATTAAATCAAAATGGAACTATTCTTACTTTACCAAATAAGTCAAATGAAGTCCAAGTTCAAATTGGAAGTATGAAAATGAATATAAAAACAGATAAGTTAGTGGCTGTAAAAAATAATACACAAAAACCTAAAAAATCTAATACAGATAAGAGCTTTAACAACAAAAGTTTTAATAATAGATTAAAAAGTAAAACTGCTGTTACAGAAATTAATGTAATTGGAGAAACAGTTGAAGAAGCAATATTTGTTATTGACAAATTTTTAGATGATTCTGTACTAGCAAATTTAGAAAGCGTAAGAATCGTTCATGGAAAAGGAACAGGTAAATTACGCCAAGGAATTCACAAGTTTTTAAAAACAAATGCACATGTAGAATCATTTAGACTAGGCACCTTCGGAGAAGGCGAAGCTGGCGTAACTGTTGTTAAATTGAAAGGTACGGAAACGGGAACGGGAAAAAGGGACGGTTCTCTTTGACACATATGGAAACAGGGACACATTTTATTTTAGACTGCGTGTCCCTGTTTCTATTTTTGCTAACCTTCCATTTTTTTCTTTTAGTAGCTTAATTTATATAAGACTCGCTTATCTAACTATAGATGTCAATATCAAAACTTAAAAAAATATTATAAGTTTTTAACTTTAACATTTTTTTAAGTTTTGATATTGACATTTACATCTAACGAAACATCTTCTTGCTCTGCTTCAACAGACAATTTATAACATCACCAAACTGCCTTTAATGAAATTTTCAAATTTATAAATATAAATATAAAATATTCGAACCTTTTTATTTCTAAAGCTTCTGTGTGATGTTTCTTTATTTTTTTCATATGAGTATCCATTATATTCTAACGCTTTTGACAGTTCATCAAACCTTTGTCCATATATGTGTCAAAGAGAACCGTCCCTTTTTCCCTCGCTTCTCTCTTTCTCACAAAAAAAATAGTAGGAGAATAAATTTCCCTACTATTTTTTTGTATATAAAATTATTTATTATTCAATAACTTCAGCTACAACTCCTGAACCTACTGTTCTACCACCTTCACGGATAGCGAATCTTAATCCTTTTTCGATAGCGATTGGTGTGATTAATTCGATTGTCATATCAACGTTATCACCTGGCATACACATTTCTACACCTTGTGGTAATTCAATAACACCTGTAACGTCTGTTGTTCTGAAATAGAATTGTGGTCTGTAGTTTGTGAAGAATGGTGTATGTCTTCCACCTTCTTCTTTAGTTAATACGTATACTTGTGCTGTGAATTTTGTATGTGGATGTATTGTTCCTGGTTTAGCTAAAACTTGTCCTCTTTCAACTTCTTCTCTTTGAACACCTCTTAAAAGAACACCGATATTATCTCCAGCTTCTGCTTGATCTAATAATTTTCTGAACATTTCAACACCAGTAACAACTGTTTTCTTAGATTCTTTTGATAATCCAACGATTTCAATTTCATCTTGTAATTTAACTGTTCCTCTTTCAACTCTACCTGTAACAACTGTTCCTCTACCTGTGATTGTGAATACGTCTTCAATAGGCATTAAGAATGGTTGGTCTACTGGTCTTTCTGGTGTTGGGATATAGCTATCAACTGCATCCATTAATTCTTTCATTGGAAGATATACAGGATCGTTAGGATCTGTAGATGTGCTCTCTAATACTTTTAATGAAGATCCTTTTATAATTGGAATCTCGTCACCTGGGAAATCATAGCTTGATAATAAGTCTCTAACTTCCATTTCAACTAATTCTAATAATTCTGGATCATCAACCATATCACATTTATTTAAATATACAACTATATATTTAACACCAACTTGTCTAGCAAGTAAGATATGCTCTCTTGTTTGAGGCATTGGTCCATCAGCTGCAGAAACAACTAATATAGCACCATCCATTTGAGCAGCACCTGTAATCATGTTTTTAACATAGTCAGCGTGTCCTGGACAGTCAACATGAGCGTAATGTCTGTTAGCTGTTTCATACTCAACGTGAGCTGTGTTAATTGTGATTCCTCTTGCTTGCTCTTCTGGAGCACCATCGATTTGATCATATGCTTCAAATTTAGCTTGTCCTAATAAACTTAAATATTTTGTAATAGCTGCTGTTGTTGTTGTTTTACCATGGTCAACGTGTCCGATTGTACCAATGTTAACGTGTGGTTTTGTTCTTTCAAATTTCTCCTTAGCCATTTTAAAATTCCTCCTTTAAATTTGTACGATTATTCGTACTTATATTTATATTTAAAAATTAATAACAAATTTTTCATCGATATTTTATAATATTTCTATGAAAAATGCAAGTATTTTTATAGATTATTTATTCAAGTCTAAGAAATAAGAGCTTTTATCTTATTTCTTGAAACTTAAATTAATAAAATCTATTTGCTTTAAATATTAAAATATTTAATACTAGTCTTTTTTAGCTCTACTAGAAACTATAGCATCTAGTACAGATTTTGGAACTTCTTCATAATGAGAAGGTTCCATTGAATATGTTCCTCTTCCCTGTGTTTTTGAACGCAAGTCTGTTGCATAACCAAACATTTCTGATAATGGGATAAATCCTCTTATTTCTTGGTTACCAGATTTAGCTTCCATTCCTTCCATTTTTCCACGTCTAGCATTAATGTCACCAATAACATCTCCCATATATTCTTCTGGAACTGTTACTTCAACTCTCATGATTGGCTCTAATATAACAGATTTAGCTTGTTTACAAGCTTCTTTAAATGCCATAGATGCTGCAATCTTGAATGCCATTTCTGAAGAGTCAACTTCATGGTATGATCCATCAACTAAAGTAGCTTTGAAATCGATAACTGGATATCCAGCTAAGATACCGCTTTCAGCAGCTTCTCTGATTCCTTCTTCAACTGGTTTGATGTATTCTTTTGGAACTGCTCCACCAACGATTTGGCTTTCAAATTTAATTCCGCTTCCTGGCTCTAATGGTTCCATTTCAAACCATACATCACCATATTGACCATGTCCACCTGATTGACGAACGAATTTACCTTGAACTTTAACCTTATTTCTAATTGTTTCTTTGTAAGAAACTTGTGGTTTACCAACATTACATTCAACTTTGAATTCTCTCTTTAATCTATCAACAATGATATCTAAGTGTAATTCACCCATACCAGCAATGATAGTTTGTCCTGTTTCTTGATCTGTATGTGTTTTGAATGTAGGATCTTCTTCAGCTAATTTTGCTAAAGCAATTCCTAATTTTTCACTATTTGCTTTATCCTTTGGTTCAATAGCAATATCAATAACAGGCTCTGGGAATTCCATAGACTCTAATATTACTGGTGCTGCTGGATCACATAATGTATCACCTGTTGAAACATCTTTTAATCCAACTGCTGCAGCTATATCTCCAGCATAAACTTTATTTAAGTCTTCTCTGTGGTTAGCATGCATTAATAATAATCTTCCGATTCTATCTTTTTTACCTTTATTAGCATTTAATACAGATGATCCAGAATCTAATGTTCCAGAATATACTCTTATAAAGCATAATTTTCCAACAAATGGATCTGTTGCAATTTTGAAAGCAAGTGCTGCAAATGGTTCGCTATCACTTGGTTTTCTATCTGTTTCATTTCCATCTAAGTCTACACCTTTAATTGCAGGTATATCAACTGGTGATGGTAAATAATCAACAACTGCATTTAATAATTCTTGTACACCTTTATTTTTGTATGAAGAACCACATGTCATTGGAACTACAGTATTAGCTATTGTTCCTTTTCTTAAACCTTTTTTGATTTCTTCCTCTGTTAATTCTTCACCATCTAGGTATTTCATCATTAATTCGTCATCTTGCTCTGCAGCAGATTCGATCATTTTTGATCTATATTCATTAGCTTTTTCAACTAAATCTGCAGGTATATCTGTTTCTTCAATTTCTACACCTTTATCATCTTTATGAATAAAAGCTCTCATTTTTATTAAATCAACAATTCCTTGGAAATTGTCTTCACTACCTATTGGTAATTGAATTGGAACTGGATTTGCACCTAATCTATCTTTAACTTGGTCTATACAAGCATAGAAATCTGCACCTGTTATATCCATTTTGTTAACATAGATCATTCTTGGAACTTGATATTTGTCAGCTTGTCTCCAAACTGTTTCTGATTGTGGTTGAACTCCACCTTTTGCAGCTAATACTAAAACTGAACCATCTAAAACTTTTAATGATCTTTCAACCTCAACTGTAAAGTCAACGTGTCCTGGTGTGTCTATAATGTTAATTCTATGACCTAACCAATGACATGTTGTAGCAGCAGAAGTAATTGTTATACCTCTTTCTTGCTCTTGAACCATCCAGTCCATTGTTGCTGCTCCATCATGAACTTCTCCTATTTTATGTGTTTTACCTGTATAGAATAGAATTCTTTCTGTAGTAGTAGTTTTACCAGCATCAATATGAGCCATTATTCCTATATTTCTTGTTTTCTCTAAAGGAAATTCTCTTCCAGCCATATTTACCTCCTTATTTTCATATTTTTTATTATTTATACATGTATGAGATTGACATAATGTAAATATTCCTATATATGTAAAAATATAGGAACATTATTTCCTATAATTTTTACAATATACTAATTCAGTTAATTTACTTAATATGTCAAAAATTTTACCATTTATAATGAGCAAAAGCTTTATTAGCTTCAGCCATTCTATGCATATCTTCTTTCTTCTTGAATGCTCCACCATTTCCAGCTACTGCATCCATTATTTCACCAGCTAATTTTTCAGACATAGTTTTTTCATGTCTATTTCTAGCATAAACAACTAACCATCTTAATCCTAATGTTTGTCTTCTTTCTGGTCTGATTTCGATTGGCACTTGGTATGTAGCACCACCAATTCTTCTAGCTTTAACTTCTAGAACTGGCATTACATTATTTAGTGCATCTTCAAAAACTTCTAATGGATTTTTGTTTTCTTTTTCTTTTATGATATCAAATGCATCATAAACTATTTTTTGAGCAACTGTTTTCTTTCCATCTAACATAACATTGTTGATTAATTTTGTAACAACTTTGCTATTATACATTGGATCTGGTAAAACTTCTCTTTTTGCTATATATCCTTTTCTTGGCACTTTTCTTCCCTCCTTATAATATTTGATACTAATATTAACCTAGTATCTTAGGTACTCTAAAAAGTTTAATACTAAATCTTCTTCTTAAACCTTTTCGTTAAGTGCTATATAATCTATATCTAATTTAAGTAACAAAACTTTAATCTTAGTAAGTTATACGCACTTGCATTTTAATCTAAATACTAATCCTATTTCTTAGGTTTCTTTGCTCCGTATTTAGATCTAGCTTGCATTCTGTCTTTAACTCCTGCAGTATCTAATGTTCCTCTGATTATGTGGTATCTAACACCTGGAAGGTCTTTTACTCTTCCTCCTCTTATTAAAACAACACTATGCTCTTGTAAGTTATGTCCAATACCTGGAATATAAGATGTTACTTCATATCCATTTGATAATCTAACCCTAGCAACTTTTCTTAAAGCTGAGTTTGGTTTTTTAGGTGTTACTGTTTTTACAACTGTACATACACCTCTTTTTTGTGGTGCACGTCTGTCAGTCATCTTTTTCTTCATAGAATTGTATCCATGTTGCAAAGCTGGAGCTGTAGATTTTGTTACACCTGTTTTTCTTCCTTTTCTTACTAATTGATTAATTGTTGGCACTTAAATTTCACCTCCTAAAATAATTATAACCGTTAGTATTTTTTTCTATATTTAACTTTATATACTAACGGTTATAATTATATCATCGAAAGATTGATAAGTCAATATTCAAGTTGTGTTAAATTATGAAAATTCTATTGCATTTTATATAAACATGCTGTATGCTATTTATATATAAAATCATTAAAGGAGTGAATATTTTTATGTTGAAAATTACAAATGCATTTTCAACTCCTAACGGAATTGTTATTTATTCTGCAAAAAATCCACAAATTGCCTTATATACTTACAGAGATTCTTGTGGAAATATCATTTCAAAAAAAATATCACAATCCGAAATATTAGAAATAGGTTCTTTACCTATTTCGAAGAACAAATTAACAATCATTATGCTTTTACTATGCGCTATTTCACTTTTAATTTCATTATATTTTTCTCATATATTATGTGGAATTTATTTTTCATGTGCAATTTCATTGCACTTAACAAATTTTTTAATATTTCTTTTTTCTAAAAGTTTGAAACGCGTTCATGCTACAGAGCATATGATTATTAATTGTTACAATAAGGGGTTACGGTTAAGTAAAAGAAATATAAGAAAATGCTCCCGTCTGCATAAATACTGTGGTTTTCAAACACTTTTCTATAAACTGGTTTGCAGATCAATTGTTTTGGTAATCTTTTGGATTTATAACTTAAAATGCGGAGTAATATCAATTATAATTTTCTTTGCTCTTGAAAATTTTTTAAAACTTTTCAATTATTGCCCATTTTTTCTTTTGCCCCAATTGTTAGTAACAAGCAAGCCTTCAGATTATGAATTAGAATTAGGACTTGTTGCTATCAAAAATTATTCATTTATGGAAAAAGAATAACTTGTTAGAAAAAAGAGATAAGTTTAATAAAAACTTATCTCTTTTTTTATTTATTATCTATTTTCACGTGATTTTGATTCTTTGTTCTGAATTTTCTTACCTTTTTCATTAATAGTATCTGTCATATCAACTATTTTTTTCTTCATATCTAATATCTTTTTATTTTTGGCATCTCTAACTGTCATAACAGCATTTTTTATTCCACCTTTTATATTACTTCCAAACTCGATAATTTTATTTTTTCCATTTCTTGTAATACTTGCAGCCTTTTGAAAAGAATCTTTTTGCATCTCTTGTACTTTGCTTACAAAATTATTAACAGTATTTTTTACTGCTTCCAATTTTCCCTTTAATAAATTTCCGTTTTTACGTTGTTTTTCATGATTTTTTCCTTTAAATAATGATGATATTTTTCCAATTAAAGTCTTTATTTTGCTTGTTTTTTCTATATTTGTTAATGATTTGTTTTTATCTAAAGCTAATTCTTCCTTTACTAATTTGAATTCACGCTTAGCTCCTTTTTCATTCTTTCTATTATTCTTTACAAATGTTCGTGCTTCTCGTATGCTCTTTTTTAGTTCATTAATATTATCCCTAGTTTCAGTATATTGTTGTCCAATATGAGATTTTGCGAAATCTTCTTTAAGTCTTTTCAATTCATTATTGCATTTTTCAACAGTTTCTGTATCTCCTCTTTTTACCGCATCATTTAATAATCGTTTTTGTGAACTTTCTGCTTTTTTATATAATTTATAAATCTCAGTTGCTTCAAGATTCTTCTTTTCAGATAATTTTTTGGCCAAGTCACATCTATCATCATTTATTGTTTGTTCTGCTCCTTGTCTTAAATCATTATATTTCTTCATACTTTTTTTATATTCGTTTGTTGCTACATCTACATATAATTTATACTCAGTTTTAATATCATCTCTATTAGCTTTTTTATCTACATATTCTGTTGAAGCATTATCTATATAGCTAGATGCTTTCTCCTTAAGATCTACTGCTGTTTCTTTGGCAGTTTTTGCTACATCACATGCCTTAACAATTCCAAGATTAGCTATTGCCATTGCTAAATTTTCTAATTGCTTTGTTAATGGCTCTACATACTTTTGCTGATTTATATTTTGATCTTCATTATTTATATTTTTATCTTCCATGGAAACCTCCTTATTAATTTTTTAATAATTACTTACTCATCCACATGTAATATTTTATCAATATTATTACTTAAATTCTCACAATACTCTTCCATTTCTTCTATTAAAGCTTCTCGTTCTTCTGCGTTTAAACTGTCTAAATCAATTATTCTTCCATTATGCACAATTTTCCCAAACTTTTCTTCTGTTTCTTCATTCATAAAATTTTCCTCCTTCGCTTTTTATCATACCATTCATATCAATTGTTTGTAAATACTTAATTTTAATTTATAAAATACACTCTACTATTCTTTTAAAAATAATACAATAGAGCATTTATTACAAATACATATAATAATTATAATAAAGCTCTAATTTTTACATTTTTATTATTTATCTATCATTTCTTCCATATTGATTATATGTATCATATTTTTTATCATCAACATACATATCATATATATCATCATCTGCAATTTTTGTTCTTCCATCTCCATATTTTTTCTCATGATAATTTTTTGTTAATTTATGATTTCTTTTAAATGTTGGGAATAGTCCTTGTTGTACTATTTGAGCAACTGCACTTGCTATTCCAATAATTACTGTACCATTTCCTAATTTATATGCCTTTGAACCTTTTGGTATTGCCATACCTTCTATACCAGTTATACTATCACCTTTTACACGAGCTTGTAATGGGCCTGCAACTTTAGTTTCATACCACTCAAATCCATCTGGAATCTTTCTTTCTTTTTTTACAATTTTTGAAACTATCTTTGTTGCTCCTTCAGGAATATTCATGTCAGACCATCCTCTTCCCATAGAATGACCACTACCTTTTGCCATTTGTACTGTTTCGTTAAAGAATGAAAGTTTATCATCACTTGCATTTAACGCTTCTACATATTTTTGTTTTATAGAGTCTGGTAATAACTTATGTAAATCTGAAATTTTTGTAGAATCACTTATATTTAATACACCATATGCATTAGAAAATTCTGAACAATTTGGATGTGTATCAATATACTGTTTAATTGCCTCATCTCCTATCGAATATGAAATATTATTTCCTGAAACATCTGTAAATCTAAAATTAATACCTTGTGTAACTGTATCACTTGATGTAAATGTTCCAGGTGCATGCGCTGTATGTGCTCCTAAATCTGCTGACCAATATGCAGTATCACCTCTCACGCAATCTCCAACTGTAGCATTCTCATATGTTATTGGTATTTCTGTAGTTTCTTCAACATCTATAGTTTGAGTTTTATATTTTGGTCTTTGTTCCCATATCGTTGATTTTTGATTTGTTTGTATATCTCCTGGGTTTACATTCTGACTTGGATCTTCAACAATTTTTGGTCTACTTAAGAAGTATTTTAATCCTAAAAGAGTAGCCGATGCTGCTATTTTTAATCCTCTATCAATATTCTTTGTTTTTCCTCTTAATATATTTTTTCTGCTTACTGAATTTGTCCATACTGTATCACCTATTGTTCCACTGAAATCTAATTCATTTACTAAATCTAAGTTCATATTTCCTACTGAATCACCAGGATTACGTTGCACAAATTTTCCATCTCTTTTACGTCCGCCTTTGACAAATGATTCACTTTGATCTGTAATGGGTACTGCTGTTTTTCCTCCAAATGTTAATATAGATCTTTGCATAGCTTTTTTTGCAACATCATCTTTATTTAAAGTTGCATAATTATCATATATATCTTCATAAATTTCTGAAGATTTTGACATATTTTTATATGATGCTTTTCTAGCTTTCTGATTTCTTTTTGCATTTTCCTTATCTTGAAGTAATTTTACTTTAGCATGTCTTATCCATTTATCTTCTACAGATTCATCTATTACTTTACATCTATCTTGTATCAATTTTTCGGTTAATTTAACTTTATTTCCATTTCCATCTGGAACCTTAAAATTAAACCAGCTCTTAAACCATGCTCCAAAAGCAGTTGAACCATTATTCATATAATATTCTTGTCTTGCTTCCTTTCGTGCACTCGCACCTACTTTATATGGTGTTGGCATATCATATGTTCCTGAAATTTTTGATCCAAGATATCTAACTCCTGCAGCTCCCAAACCTATAACTGTTTCTAAAGTTCTTACTGGTAATGACGCTAGACCTGCCACATTTGAGATTGCTGTTCTTATTACATGTCTTTTTCCATCAGCTTTTTCTTTAAAACTAGTCCATTTAAATATTGCAGCAGCTCTATCTTTTGCAGTCACTTTTCCACCGTTATTTCTTACCATCATCGCAGAGCCACCAGTTTTTAATATAGCAACTGTATCTCTTGAATCAAAATGTGAGCTATTGTAATTTTTAACATAGTCAACTTCTCTTAGAAATCTTTGTTTGATTAGACCTTTTAACTGGTTTATCTCTTCGCTTTTGGCATCTATCTCATCTTTTGGTTTACCAGCATTTTGTAAATCCTGTAATTCCTGACTTAACTTATCTAATCTGTTTTTATATTCATCAGAATAACCTTCTTCTATACCTACTACCTGGCATAAACTTATTTTTTTAGATTTTTCTTCCCATGATTCCAATTGCATAAATCTTAAGTCATCTTCTTTTTCTGGATAGTCTTCTATATACTCATAATTATAGTCTACCTCTGTTCCATCAGATTTTGTAAATTTTTCTGTTTTATTTTTTCTATGTTCTTGAAATCTTTTCCATCTTTCTTTATACTCTTTTGCTTTTTCTTTATCTCCATATGTCTTAGCTCTACAATCATCATGTCTAAATTTCTTTTCATCATCAATTTTTTGTTTTGTATCACTATCAAACTCATTTATATATGCTTCTCTATCATCTGCATCTCTATCTAAAATACCATTTTCAATGTCAATTATTTTTACATGATCTGCAAATATTTCCATTTTTTGATCTTCGATATCAATTTTATTTTTTATTTGTTCTGATTTTTCTTCTACTGCCTTTATTGCATCATCTATTTTCTTTATACTATCTTCAATTTTTGCTTTTTCTGCTCCTGTTTTAGATGGGTATGCTTTTGGATCTAAAATAATTAATAATTTCATATCAGGCATTAATCTTATAACTTCTTCATCTTTAATATTTATAGTATTTCCATCTTTATCAGTATATGAAAAAACTCCATTTTGTGCATTTTCAAATTGCTTTCTAATCTCTTCATATTGTGTTGCTAAAGAAATTAGTTGTTTATTTTTTAATGCTTCTGTTTTATTTTTTGAATCTCCACTTGTAATATTAGCATCTTCGGTCAAATCTGCCAAAGTAGTAGTATCCAATCCTTTATCATGCAATTCTTGGATTTTATCTTTCATTCCTTGTTTCATAGTATCTATCTGCGTTGCGTAATTTGTTTTTGCTGCATCATACATTGAAGTAGCATGTGCAGGATCTGTAATCCATGATTTAAGTCTATTTATTTCATCTATTGTATCTGTAAGCTTTTGTAGCTGTTCATTATATAATTTGCTCTCTGCTATTATTTCTCTTCTATCTTTTTCTGGACTAGTAGTTTTATCAAAGAAAATTTTATGTTCTATATAATTATACTTATCTTGTAGCTTTTGTAATTCCTCTTTTTCTAATTGACTACTTGCAATACCTTCTTGTAGTGCTTGCTTATATTCATTTTGATCTGGATCTTTCAATACTAAGTCTTGTCTTATTTCAGCAGTTTTAAATATTGATTCTGTTGCTAATTCTAATGCTTGCTTTAGTGCATCATAGTCTGTAGTATTTCCTGCTGCAGGTGAAGCATGAGATGTTTCTCTATCATCTATTTTTTTTGTTAATTCTTTATATAATTTATGGAAATTATTATCATTTTCATTATCTTGATCTAATTCAATGTCTGCATTTGCTGATAATTCATTCATTATGTCATCTATTGCTTGTTTTGCTTCATCATATTTTCCATCTGTCAATAATTTTTCAAAGTCACTTACAATATTCTGCATTTCTTGATTTATTCTATCAAAAGAAATATCCACCAATTATTCCCCCCTTTTTCGCTTCTTCATTATTATATTGATTCCAATAATATCGCCTTTATTCTGTTTATTTGCTCATTATATTCTAATAATTGCTCTGTGGAAGCTTTTTTTAAAGTTTCTTCTGTCATTAGACTATTAACCTTTTTTAATGCTTCTAACAATTGTTTTACATTTTCATCCATAAAATTTCCTCCTTTGTAATTATAATTCTAAATCATTATCAACATCATTATGTAATATATCATTATGTTGAGTTTGAACTCTTTTTGCATGTTTCTCAACATTATCTTGATAACTATCACCTTTTGCTTTTCTTATATTTGTTATTTCATCTTTTCCTACTTTTGCACTTCTATATAATACTTCTTCATAAACTGCAGCTTCTAATTCATCTTGTAAATCAGTCTTATCTACCTTTTTAGCATCTGTGCCTTGATCTTTTCCTGCATTATATAATTGATGTTGTACTTGTGCACTTTTCTTAATTCTATCAAATAATTTTTCAAATGCATTTCTTTCTTGATTATTTATGATGACTTCTTCATATTCTTTTAAAGCTTCTTTTTTAATAAATTTATTTTGGCTACTAGTTAGCATTCTATTTCTTATATCATGTTTTTTCCATAATCTACCAGCAGCAAAGAATCTTGTAAATACATTACCAATTTTTAATCCCTTTAAAATACTTCTCTTCTCTGATCTTTTTAAAGAATCAATTTTCGCTAATACTGCAGTTTCATCAAAGCCTTTTTGTAAATAATAATCTCTATCATCATTTGTTAAGCTTTGAATATCCATTACTGGTTTTTGTTCCATAACTGGTTTTCCTGCACCATCTAAAACTGGATTTCCTGTTGTAGGATCAACTTTAGGAACCTCTTCTGTACAAATTTCTTGTACATATACAGGTTTTCCTGTTGTAGGATCAACTTTAGGTTTACCATTTTCCATAACTTGTTCATATTCTACCTTATAGTATGGGTTTCCATCTCTATCAATCTTTGGTGTTCCATCAGAATTTAATACTGGTTCATATTTAGGCTTTTTTGTTATTTTTCCAGTTCCGTCATCAACATCCACATATACTGGTTTTTTTGTTGAACTATCTATTACTTGTATAAATTCTGTCATAACTGGATTTCCTTTAGTATCAATTACTGGATTTCCACCAATATCTAATAATTGCCTCTTAATTACTTTTGGCTGAGTTTTTGGTTTTGCCTTAGTAGAAGAAATTCTATCATAAATTTCTTTATATTGCTCAACATTTTTATTCCTTAAATCAATTAATCTTTCTTCTCTTCTTATTGCTGATGCTATATCTACATTCATTGACTTTGAAGCATCTTCTAAATATTTATCTACTGATTGTCTTGATGATTTTAGTATTGCTGGATCCGTATTATCTGTATTTAATATTGCATCTTCTATTGTTGAATTAATTCCTAATTCTGCCTTTTCTGCATCAGTTAATGTAGTAACTCTTTTAGCTAAATTTTTATATGTACTGTCTATTTCTGTTTCTACATTTGCTAGTTGAACAGTTATATTTGTTGTAGCCTTTGCTCTATTAGCATCTGTTTCCCAATCATCAAAAATATGTTTATCTACACCTTTAATGTCTAGCTTTTTTACACTATTAGCTAAATATTTTAAATTATTTTCTGCTCTTTTAATTTGTTCATCTAATTTAGCTTGTTTATTTGGATCTGTTTCTGATGCACGACTAGTTTTTAGTGAATCTAATTGTGTAAATTGTTTTTTTGCAACTTCCAAACTTGTAATTGCTCTTTTACAATCTCCTATTATTGTTGAATAACTTTTTTGAGAGTAACTACCAGTTTTTATTATAGAGTCTTTTCCTAATAATTTTTCGAAAACTTTTTCTCTATCTTTTTGACTTCTTTTTAGCTCTTCTATATAAGTTCTACTATCTTGATTTGCTTTATCTGCATAATCTTTAAATTTATCTATAGAAAATCCTCTTTTAACTAATTCATTACTTAAATTTTGTTGATTAAACATTGAAGTTAAATATTTATTCATTTCTGCAATAAGTTTATCTCTATCTACATTTGTAGTTGTATGAGTATTTATATCATTTTGTACTCTAGTAAATATTTCTGTAGATATTTTTCCAATATCAGCTACCTCTCCTGTTGATAAAGTTATTGTATTTTTACCATTTGAATCTACATTTACAATTCCTGGTGTTACTAAAAAACTATTAATTTGATCCACCGCAAGTTTCACATCTGCATAATTCTCATTTTTTAAAGCATTTTCAATTTCTGTTAATAAACTCCCTAAATTTACATCTGTTAAATCTGATGCATTTAAACTTTTTAAATCCATAATTTATCGCAATTACCTATATAGTAATCGCATCCTCCTTCTTTTCATATTTTATTCTACAATTTTTTTATCTTTCTTTATAATTATTTTTGTAAGTAGCTAACATCAATGCTTTTAGTTTATCTACTTCAACTAAATATTTCGCTAATTGTTTTGGTGATGCGCCCTCAATAGATTCTTTATCTATTTTGGCTTGTAGTTCTTTTATTTTTTTAGTTATATCACTACTTTCCATTTTAATACCACCTTTCCTTAATAATATACATTATATATTATATTTTATCATTAATCTTTTTTATTTGCAATAGCAATTTACATAATTCGGCAAAAAATCGTACGCATTGAATAAATTTTCTGTATTTTTACATCAAATATTGTTTTTTCCTACTTTTTATGGTATAGTATTTTATACTTATATAATTAATTTTAGGAGGTAATATTTTGAAAAAAGATGTTTTCAGTGATTATTATGATTTCCTTGACGATGATTTTCAAAAATTATCAAAGAAAAAAAACAAGGCTACTTCTTCTACAATCAAAGTATCAACTATAAAAAAAGCTTTATCAAATGTAAAGAAACGTACAAAATCTTCAGTTCCCTCAAAAAATCAATATGAATATTATGATATAGATTTATTTGATTTTTCTTCTACTACATCAAAAATTGCAAATGTTCAAAAAAAAACAAAGCCCACAAAACAAAAAAAACCCAGAAAATCTTCTAAATTTATAAAATTCCCACAAACACAAAAGTCACAAAAATCTTCGACAATGCAAAGTGCTTCAATTAGAAAAAATATAATAGATTATGATGATTTTGATTTTATAATAAATACATCAAGGAGTGTTACAAATAGTGTTTCTCAAAATACAAATATAAATTCAAGTAAATATACAAATTCCCAATTACACGGTGGTAGAAAATTTCATATAGTAATTGATCAGAGTTCAGGAAATTACACCTTACTTGATAGTTATCTTAGCATAGTAGATTCTATGGATTCAAATCCATTATTTAGTTTTTTTACTCAAAAATATAAATTACATAAATTTAAAAGACAACTAAAAAGGGATTTTAAATCATACATAAAATCTTGTCATAAAAATAAACAAGTACCTGATTCTAAATTTAAAGATATGTATAAAAAAACTAAGTACTACTTGGCAATTTGCCCTGATGCAGATTATCAAATATTAGAACTTTTACGAAATAATGTTACAAAAATAAATCCTAATTACGCTAACTACCAAACAGCCTGTACAGAATATTTATATGAACTTGCTAAATATGAAGATGGTAACCCAGATAATATGCCTTTTGATATAAACTTTTGTTGTGATAAAATAAACAATAAACATTCTTATATATCTTATCAATTTAATCCATCACCTAATCCTGTACAAACATTTAAAACATTATATAAGCAAAAAAATAATGTGCAATCAGAATGTCAATCAAATATTAGATATGATGCAATAGTTCCAAATACCAAATTTTCTGATGTCCGTAAAGTTCGTACACCTATTACACATGATGATAGAAGTTAACTAAAAGTACAATTTCAATTTTAAATTAATTTGGAATTGTACTTTTATCTCTCCTTTAGATAGACTTTGAAAAATGCCATAAATCTCATCTTCTTACAACTAACTTATTGATTTTTGCTTTTATATAACTTTCCAATTTTCCCATAAACTCATCAGACTTGATTTCTTTTTTTGCTACCATATCTAACCCTTTCTCCCAACTAGCTGTTAATTTTGGATTTAACATATCAGGCATAGAGCCATTTACAACATCATATATAGCCTCCCCCTTCTCTGTTGGTGTTATAATCTGAGTCTTACTATTAATTTTTATATATTTTATTCTTTCCAACTTTTCAATTATGCCACCTCTTGTTGCACTTGTTCCAATTCCAGCCCCCTTAATTTGCTCTCTTAGCTCTTCATCTTCTATCAATTTTCCAGCATTCTCCATAGCAAGAATTATAGAACCAGAATTATATCTTGTAGGCGGTGATGTTTCAGCATTTTTAGTTTCAAAATTAACGACCTTAATTTCAGAATCTTTTTTTAATTTTGTTAAAATTTTCAAACTTTCTTCCTGAGAATCTTGTTTATTATCTTCATTTTGAACTCCATTATTTTTACCTTCATTAGATAAATCATTTTTCTCATCTTTCTTTGAAGATTTAGCAATTTCCAAATATCCTTGTTTTATACAAACTTTTCCAGAAACAGAAAACTGCTCTTTTTCAATCTGAATAATAGCAGAAACTTTACTAAATTCTGCAGGTGGATAAAAGATTTGTATAAATCTCTTAACAATTACCTTATATATTTTTTTATCTAAATCAGGTAACTTATCATAATTTTCAAACCCCTGACCTGTGGGAACAATAGCATAATGGTCTGTTATCTTACTATCATCAACATATTTTGATTTAACAATATTAGTCGAATATTTTTCATCAACCATTTTTCTAATATAACCTTGAACTTCCTCATCTTTATATCCTTTTGCCAACCCATTTAAATTTTTAGAAATAATCTTTGCAACAGCAGTTGACAATACTCTAGCATCTGTTCTAGGATATGTAACCAACTTTTTCTCATACAAATTTTGAATTATTTCTAATGTTTCATCAGGTTTTATTTTAAATTTCTTTGTACACTCATTTTGTATTTCGGCTAAGTTAAATAATAAAGGAGCATTTTCCTTTTGTTTTGACTTTTTAACCTCCTTAACAATAGCTTTTTTATCTTTTAAAGATAAAATAAATTTCTGAGCATCTTCAATTTTTTTAAACCCAGTATCATTATATAATTGTGGAGAATTAAACATTTTAGAATCCTCTGTTACTTTCCATTCAGCTTTAAATGTGCTCTCATCCTCTCCAAATTCTCCAACAATCTTATAATATGGGACTTTAACAAAATTGTTTATTTCTCTTTCTCTTGAAACGACCATCCCCAAAACACAAGTCATAACTCTTCCAACAGAAATAGAAACTTTTTCTTCATTTATTTTACCAGCAATTCGCTTTCCAAAAATAATTGATAATAACCTAGAAAAATTTATACCTATTAGATAATCCTCTTTTGCTCTTAAATAAGCAGCATCAGAAAGACTATCATATTCAGATAAATCTTTAGCCTCTTTAATTCCTCTTTTTATTTCATCTTCTGTTTGAGAATCAATCCACACTCTCTTCATTTTAGCAGAAGGATTTGGATTAGCCATCATAAAAACCAAACGCTGTATATATTCTCCTTCACGCCCAGAGTCACCCGCATTATATATTTCTTCAACATCTTCTCTCTGTAGCAATTGTTGTACTACATTAAATTGATTTTGAACAGCAGGAATTATTTCATATTTCCACTTATCTGGAATAAATGGTAATGTATCAAGTCTCCAAAACTTTAAATTCTCATCATACTTCTCCGGATATGACATTGTAACCAAATGACCAACACACCATGTAATAATCCATTCATCAGACTCTATATATCCATTTTTCCTAATACCTTTTATATCTAAAACCTTCGCAAATTCCATTGCAACAGACGGTTTCTCCGTTATAATTAATTTTTTCGCCAAATGTATCTCATCCTTTTTCTTTATATCTAAAAATTACTGAAATATATAATATTATAAAAAAAATTTTTTTTCAATAATTTTACATTCATATTTTACAAAATAAATAACCAACTAGTGTAATTATATTATATAAAAAAATGAAAAGTCGCGCAGTTTGGAAGCTTTTAGAAAAACATCTTAACTTCACAAAACTAAAACGAGGGTACTACAACTTTCACACTACTTTGTACGGGCGACCAGCAAGACTCGAATTTTTTTATATAATATAATTACACGGCCTCTTTACTATATTTTTTAATTTATATTGATGAAAAGTCGCGCAGTTTGGGAGCTTTTGGCTAAACATCTTAACTCCACCAAACTAAAACAAGGGTACTACAGCTTTCACACTACTTTGTACGAGCGACCAGTAAGACTCGAATTTTTTTATATAATATAATTACACGGCCTCCTTACTACATTTTTTAATTTATATTGATGAAAAGTCCTTTCACACGGGTAACCGTATTATTCTAAAAAATTCCATTGACTAACAAATATTTTTAATGTATTATATTATATATTTAATAAGAAAAAAAAGGAGAAAAACTATGTTATGTTCAGTTTGTAAAAAAAATGCAGCTGTAATATTTATAAATAAATCAAACGACCTTAGTAATATGGAAGGTTTATGTTATGAATGTGCAAAAAAGCAAGGAATCAATCCATTAGATGCATTAGCCAAACAAGCTAATTTATCTGACAGCGATCTTGAAAATATGTCAAAACAATTTGAATCAATGTTTAATGACATATCAGAAAACTCAGATTTTTCAATAGATGATAATGATTTAGATAATTCAAATAATAGTCTAGGTTCCATTTTTTCAGGTTTATTTGGCAATTCTCAAAATTCAAATAGCGAATCAAATTCTGAAAATTCAGCATCCGGATCTACACAAAAAGTTAAAACAGAAAAAAAATCAAATAATAAAAAACATAAAGCTTTAGATAATTTTGGAACAAATTTAACAAATAAAGCAAAAAACAATCAATTAGATTTAGTTATTGGCAGAGATAAAGAGCTAGAAAGAGTTATTCAAATTTTAAATAGACGTTCAAAAAACAATCCATGTCTTATAGGAGAGCCTGGTGTTGGAAAAACTGCAATAGCTCAAGGTTTAGCAATAAAAATTGCAAATGGTAATGTTCCTGCAAAATTATTAAATAAAGAAGTCTACCTTCTTGATATGACAGCAGTTATTGCAGGTACACAATTTAGAGGACAATTTGAATCAAGAATGAAATCTATTATTGATGAATGTAAAAATTGCGGAAATATAATATTAGTAATTGACGAAATTCATAATATTATTGGTGCTGGAGATGCCGAGCATTCTATGAATGCAGCTGATATCTTAAAGCCATCATTATCTAACGGTGAAATTCAACTAATTGGAACAACCACACTTAAGGAATATAGAAAATATATTGAAAAAGACAATGCCTTAGAAAGAAGATTTCAAAAAGTACTTGTTGAAGAGCCATCTCCATCTGATGCAGTTAATATTTTAGAAGGTATAAAAAAATATTATGAAGATTTCCACAAAGTAAAAATTTCTACAGATGTTATTAGACAAGCTGTTATCATGTCCGAAAAATATATTCATGACAGATTTTTGCCAGATAAAGCTATTGACGTTTTAGATGAAGCCTGCTCAGAAATAAATTTAAAAAACAAAGATTTATATAAATTAGAAGTATTAAAAAATGAACTTACAGAAGTCCAATCCCAAAAAGAAGAAGCTGCACAAGCAGATTCTACCGAAGATTATCAAAAAGCTGCAGAATTGAAAATGAGAGAATGTAAATTATTAGAGCAAATTGATAATTTAAATAAAAAAATGAAAACTGTTTCTTTAACAGTTCAAGATATTGCAAATGTTATTGAACGTTGGACAAAAATCCCTGTAAGTAAAATTACTGAAGAAGAAACTCAAAAACTATTAAATCTTGAAAATAATCTACATAAAAGAATCATTGGTCAAGATGAAGCAGTAAAAACTGTTTCAAGAGCAATTAGACGTAATAGAGCCGGGCTTCAATCAACAAAACGCCCACCTTCATTTATTTTTGTTGGACCAACAGGTGTTGGAAAAACTGAACTTGCAAAATCATTAGCATATGAAATGTTTGGTGATGAAAACTCTATAATTCGTGTTGATATGTCCGAATATATGGAAAGCCATTCAACAGCTAAATTAATTGGCTCTCCTCCAGGTTATGTTGGATATGATGATGCTGGTCAATTAACTGAAAAAGTAAAAAGAAAACCTTATTCTATTATTTTATTTGATGAAATTGAAAAAGCACACTCTGATGTTTTTAATATTTTATTACAAGTATTAGATGACGGACGATTAACTGATGCACAAGGAAATACAATAAATTTTGAAAACACTATAATAATAATGACTTCAAATGTTGGCTCAAATGTAAATACAAATTCAATTGGTTTTGGTCATGAATCAATTACAGATTATAGTAAACTTCAAGATAGTTTAAAAGAAACATTTAGACCGGAATTTTTAAACAGAGTTGACGAAATTGTAACATTCAAATCTTTAACTCAACCTCAACTTCTTGAAATAATTAATTTGATGCTTAAGAAAACAGAAAAAGCTCTTAATGATAAAGATATATCCTTAATTATTTCTGAATCTGCAAAACAATATTTATTAACTGTTGGAACAGACATAAAATATGGTGCTAGACCATTAAGAAGAGCAATTCAAAGATATATTGAAGATGAATTATCAGAGCTAATCTTAAAATCAGAGCTAAAAAACGGCCAAACCATAAGCATTGATTGCTTAGATAACAAATTAGATTTTAATGTACAATAATTCAAATGGAGGTTATACACATGAAAAAAAACGTACCAAATATATTAACTATATCAAGATTTATTTTAATACCATTTATAATACTTGCTTTGATATATAATAAATTTCTATTAGCTTTTATATTATTGACTATATCTGGATTAACAGATGTTCTTGATGGTTTTATTGCAAGAAAATTCAACTTAATAACAGACTTTGGAAAATTAATAGACCCATTAGCAGATAAAGCAACTCAAATTGCAATTTTGGTTGCATTAGCTTTAAAGCCTACTCCTGATGGTGGAACAATAATTCCAATATGGATATTATTTGTAATAGCAATAAAAGAATTCCTAATGGTAGCAGGAGCATCATTCCTATATGGAAAAGATACTGTTGTTTCTAGCAAATGGTATGGAAAACTTACAACTGTGATATTTTACATTGCAATTGTTTCATCATTAGCAATAGCTTATTTTAACTTAAGTTTTAAATTTGACCAATATATTTATTATTTAGGTCTTGCTATGACAGTATTCTCTTTAGTAATGTATTTTCATTCATTTTATGCTGATGGATATTTAAAAAATATAAATAAAACAAAATAGAGTTATGTACTAAAAATTTATAATAAAATTTAATAAAGTGTGTCATTTTTAATAATGGCACACTTAAAAAATATCTAACTAAAATATTACCTCTCTATTTTACTCATAATCTTCTATTAAGCTAGACAAATTTTCTTTTCCTATTATATTTATTCCCTCTTCCAATTTTGCCTGATCTTCTTTTGGAAGGTATTTTGTAAATATTTTTGTTTCATAAACTAAATTTTCCTCATTGTTTTCATTTTTATTATAAACATTAATCATACCATCTACAGACTTAACAATGTAATGTTCATTACACATCTCAGCTAGCTCTTTATATATAATAATTTGCTTATCAGAAAATTTATTTAATTTCCAATCAAAATAGTATTTTTCAACTTCTTTTTCATTCATATTAACAATTTCTTCGGGTACTACATATTCTTCTTGCACATAATGTCCACATTTTTTATAATATGTCTTTATTGTTAGTTTTGCATTAGGGCCCACAAGCTCCTGCTCTTTATTTGAAGTTATAATACTATTTTCATCTGAGCCAATTTTTTTATTTTCTCCAGTTTCATTTACTATCAAATTTTCATTTTTAAAGCTTTTATTATCATATTGTTTTATTATAAAAAAAACTATCACTAAAACCAATAAAATCGAAAAAAATGTACTTAATATTATTAAACTTTTTTTGCTCATCAACTCACCTCTAATACTAAATAGTATTTTTTCTTATTATTGCAAAATTTTTCAAATTTATTCATTTATAAGATTTATTTTACTTTTTTGTTACTATTCACAGCCACGCTCTTTCAGATATAGTATATATTGTGCGATATTTTGTTATAGCCTTTATATTTATGTTTACTTACCTATACTTTCAAGCTTTATTTTTTTCCCATCAGACTTAATTATAATTTCACCCATTAAATCTGTTCTATAAATTTCAACATTCATTTTATTCAAAGTTTCAATTACAGATTGTGAAGGATGTCCAAATTTATTATTTATACCAACTCCAATTATTGCATATTTTGGATTAACTTTTTTCAAAAACATTTCACTCGAGGATGTTTTTGATCCATGATGTGGCACTTTTAAAATAGTTGAATTTAATGCATTATTTTTATACTTAGATATAATTCTTTGTTCAGCCATATTTTCAATATCTCCAGTAAATAATATAGAAAATTTTCCGTACATCATTTTCAATACTAAAGAATTGTTATTTATATTATTTTCAGAAATAACACTATTTTCGTCAGGCCATAAAGTTTCAAAAAATATATTATCAATATTTATTCTATCTCCTGATTGAAAAACTCGAATATTTATATTAGTACTCTTAGCAATTTTTTTAAATTTCTCGTAATTTTCACTTTGTTCAAATTGTTTTCCAATAATAATATTTTTTATTTTCATATTTTGCATTATGTAAAAAAGACCTCCACAATGATCTGAATCAAAGTGAGAAATTATCATATAATCTAAGCTCTTAACCCCTCTATTTATTAGATATGGGTATAATATATTTTTTCCAATATAATCTTCCTCATTATTTCCTGTATTTTTATAAAGGCTCTCATTTCCGCCCCCATCAATTAATATATTTTTGTTATTTTTGGTTATTATTAATGTACTATCTCCTTGTCCAACATCTATAAAATAAACTTCTATCCCCTTATTTATTCCTATAATCAAATATGAAACTGTAGAAATGATGATGTTTACTATAATTATAAATTTCAAAATTTTATTTATTATTTTTTTATCCTTTTTAATTGCTTTAATTTTAATATACATAAAAAAAATAACAATATAATAACAAACTATATTCATAATTTTTATACTTCCAATTTTAAAATTAAAAAATCTAAGTTTACAGCAAAATTTAGAAAAATTAAGCAATAAATTGACACAAAAAGTTAATAACATTCCAATAAGATTGGCTAAATTACTAGAAATAAGTGTACAAATCAAGAATATAAATATCATTGGAATAATTATAGATACAAGAAAACTAGATATCGGATTAGAAACTATAAAGATAATTGAAAATTTATTATAGATTGTTGCAATAATTGGAAATGTTGTAATATTTGCCGATATCCCTAAACTTACTTGCTCTTTTAGATATTTTACTATTTTTAAATTCTCTTTGATTTTTAAAACTTTATTAAAATATCCATAAAATAGAATTATTCCGACAGTTGCCAAAAAAGATAACAAAAAACTTGAACTATAAATATTAAATGGATTTATAACAAGAATAAAAATTGCAGAAATTGAAATATTAGTTAAACTATCACTTTTTCTAAAAAGAATTTTTGAAAGATAAAAAATTACTATCATTATTGTTGCTCTCAAAACAGAGCTTGTATTTTGTACCAAATTATAAAAAAATATCACTCCAAAAATAGACAATATATAAGAAGCTTTTTTTCCAAATTTTTTTGTAATTATTGTAATAAAATTAGCCACGTACATAACATGTAGTCCTGAAATAGCAAGTATATGTGATAAACTACTTTCTGAAAAACTATCTATTATATCTGTACTTAAATTTGCCTTATCTCCCAAAATTAATGCTGTACAAAAATTATTAATATTTTCAGATAAATGTTTCGAAAATTCCTTTTTAATTTTCCTGTTTATATTTATCATAATTTTTTTATACAAAGGAATTTTCTCATTTGATATTTTTTTAATACTTTCCACATTTATAACTGCACATATATTTTTACTCATTAAATATTTCCTATAATCAAAACATCTATAATTTTTTTGTTTTTGAACATTGTCAAAAGTTCCATTTATTAATATTATATCTCCAATATCAAAATTACCTATTGTTGCACCTTTATTCTTTATTAATATTTTTTTGCCAATGTATTTTAAATTGTTTATTCTATTAACTTTAATTATTTTAATAACAATTTTATTTCCATATTGAGATTCAATTACTTGATCTACCTTTCCAATTATTGAGATATTCTCACTATCATAATATATTTCATAAAAATCCATTCTCTTATTCACTGTAATATTACTTGATACAATTATTGTTATTATAATAACAAACTTATATTTTAATTTATTAAGTTCCTTTTTTAATTTCTTAATACTATTTAGATTATTTTCATTAGTTATTATTTTTGAGTATTTATATTTTATATATCTATAGTGAATACATACATAACTTAAATATACACATAAAATAAAAGTCAAAAAGAGGATTATATTCTTTCTAAAATATAATCCCCCTATTATTCCTATTACATAGCATATTGCCACTAATAAAATCTTTCTTTTCAATATTCTCCTTTATAATAACCCCTTATTATAATACTCTTCTAGCACAAACGTATCTTTTTTGATATGAAGAAGATGATAATGAAGAAATTATTACACCTGTTCTTGAGTTAGAAGCATGTATAAATTCTCCTCCACCTATGTATAATCCAACATGACCAATTCTTGTATTTGATGTATCTCTAAATATTAAAATATCACCCGGTTGTAAATTACTTTTACTTACTGCAACACCATCATTTGCTTGTGTTGATGATGATCTACTTAATGAATATCCAAAATGTTTATATACATATTGAACAAATCCTGAACAATCAAAAGTATTAGGACCATTAGTTCCATAAACATATCTATATCCTAAAAAGTTTCTAGCATATGCAACTATAGCTTCACCATTTGGATTTGAAGCAACTGTTTCATTTTTTGTTACTGTTTCTACGGGTTGCTCTGTATTTTCTTTATTGCTTTCTTCCAAACTTGTTGAACTTCTTGATGTTACTTCAACTTTCTTTGAAGATAATAAAGATTTTGAAATATATGCTTTTTTATTATCTATTTTAATTATGTACCAATCTCCATCTTCTCCTGTTACTTTCACAGAATCATTTGTATTTAATACTTTTACAACTTCTGAAGATTTATTAGCCTCACTTCTTGCATTTACTGCTGTTCCTTTTACATAATAAGTTTTTGCACTTGAATATGTTTTTTCTGTAGATTTGTTTTCTTCTTTTTTAGGCTCTTCTGTCTTTTTACCATCTTCTACAGTTTTATTATTTTCTTCTGTCTTGTTTTCCGCTGCTTTATTATCATCAATTTTTGTTATCTTTTCAGTTAAGACCCAACCTGAGTTAGAGCTAGAGCTAACATATGACCATAATCCAGCTGTAATAAGAACATCATATGTTTCATTAGATTTTGTCTTATTCATAGATATTGCATTTATTAATGGTGCAACTTTTAAATCTATTTCGCTATTGAAATTTCCTTTCATAGGCTTAGATTGCTCTTCTTGTTTATTTTCAACAGTTTCATTTTCTGTAGAATTTGTAGTTGTCGTTTCAGTTGTTGTTGGCTCTTCTTTTTTTATATTATTATCTACATTATTTTTGTCATTATCATTATTATTTTGGTCTATAGTGTTATTTGAAATAACATTCTCTTCTTTTACTTTTATATACTGTTTACTTACATATCCAACTTTACCATTAGCTTTTACTTTGTACCAATCTCCATTTTGTCCAAGGATTTCTACCTTCTCATTTTCATCTAGTAAAGCTAAAACTTGTGAGGATGTACTTTCTTCTTTTCTCAACCTTAAATCACTTGTTGATACAGTTCCTGTTGTTGCAAACACAGTTGTGTTAAAGCACAAAAATAAAATTATAGTTATGCCAATAATTACAATCATAGCCATACTTTTTTTATCTTTCATTTTTTTAATCTCCTTTAACGTAAAACTGGTATCAGTATACATCAATATTCAATAAAAGTCAATTTTTTCCAATATAAAATTTCCTACTATAACAAAAGCGGACATTAATAACATTTGCTCTGTTTAAGACATTTTAAAGTCCGCGTCTTTGTTCGTGCACAAAAATTACACTCATATATTTAACTTTCCTATTATAAAAGACATAACTTACGTTATGTCTTTATATGAATTCATATTTATATATAAATTTCAATTATTATCCATTAACAGCATCTTTTAATGCTTTTCCAGCTTTGAATACAGGAGCTTTTTTAGCAGCTATTTTCATTTCTTTACCTGTTTGTGGGTTTCTTCCTTTTCTTGCAGCTCTTGATCTTACTTCGAAAGATCCAAATCCTACTAATTGGATTTTATCTCCTTTAGCTAGTGTTTCTGCTATAACATCTACTAATGCGTTTATTGATGCTTCAGCACTTTTCTTTGTTTCTCCTGTTTTAGCAGCTACTGCCGCAATTAAATCAGATTTGTTCATTGTTCATTACCTCCTATTGAATTTTATATTATGTACTTTATAATTCTGGTTCTATTGCAGATTTATAAACTACTATAATGATTATTCGCCAAATTAATACAAAATCCTTCTTTTTTCTTATTTTTTCTTATATTTTTTATTTTTTTCGAATAAATTAATACAATTAAATATTGGAATTGATGATAACTCATCTTTACTTAATATTTTTAATAAGAAAAACATGATTATATAAGTAATTATGGCTATTATTCCTGCTAATATTATAGCTATTTTTTCTATTATTATTCCTTTTAATAAAAAATAAGTATAATATAAGCACATTGCCATTATACACGAAGCAATTACAGGTTTCAAGACAAATTTAAAAATTTCAAAATTTATTTTTAATTTTTTTCTCATAACAGAAAAACTGATAAAAAAAGCTATTATATGACAAAACAGCGTTGCAATACAACATCCTACTATTCCACCATACCAATATTGGTCAGGCGAAATATTTAATAGCTTAACATTTAAAAATACTTTAGCACATACGCCTAATCCCAAAGCAATGGCTGGTATAAAAACTTTTCCAATTCCTTGCAAAACAGCATTTACAATTTGCTCTAAAGATATAAAAATCATAGATATTGCACTTATTTTCAAAAGCATACTCCCACTATTAGATCCAAATAAAAATTCTAATATTTGATCAGAAAACGAAACCATACAAAAACTACATGGTAATACAATTAAAATTGTGTATATTAAATAAGTTTTTACTAATCTATTTATATCTGTATACTTTCTTTCAAATTTAAGCTCAGCAATTATTGGAATTATTGTTGTTGCTATTGCTATTATAAAGGAAACTGGAACCGCAGAAACTACATCTATCTTTCCACTTAAAATACCATATTGAATTTTAGCTGAATTTTCGCCTATAAAATTTTTCAAAAATCTTACAATTGTGACAGAATCAATATTTCTATTTAAAGAAGCTAATATTGAACTTAGTGATATAGGTATTGAAATATATAATATTTTAATAATCTTTCTTAATTTAAATTTTACTTTTATATTTTTTAATCCACTTTTTTTATATAAGTATATAAAACTTCCCAAAGTTGCTAAAGTTGTTGCAAAATTTGCAAAAGCTGCCATCATGATAGTATTTGAAGATGTTACTATATATGCTATTTCTACTAATGTAAATGTAAATATAGTTTTTAATATTTGCTCTACTGTTTGTGATTTTGCCGTGATATCAATTTTATTTATACCATTAAAATATCCTCTATACACAGAAATTATACATACATTAAAAATTGCTGGAGCTAATGCAATAATCGATTTTTTCGACTCTGGAATATTTAACAAATTTTCAGAAATATATCCTGCAAATATTACTAGTAATAAACTTGAAAAAATACCTATCACCGAAAAAACTACTAAGGAACCTTTAAAAACCTCTGCAACATCTTTTGAATTCTTCTTACTTTCGGCTATCATTTTTGAAACTGCATTTGGAACACCTATTGACGAAATTGTCAACAACAAAGCATATATCTGATAACCAGAATTATATATAGCATTTCCCCAATCCCCAAAACCGGTCTTATTTGCTAAATAGAGCTTATATAATAATCCAAAAATTTTCACTACAACTTGAGATATCAATAATGCTATAATTCCATTAAATATATTATTTTTTTTCATAATAAATTCATTCCCCTCAATAAAAAGCTTATATTAATTCCTTAATATATATTCTAATATAAATTTTTAATGAGCTTTATAATTATAAAAAACAAGTATCATTCCCCTATTACTTTCCATAACTCAAAACAAATTATTACTATTTACAATATACTAATTATCAATAGCTCCATCATATAAAAAGTAGAGTAGGACATGTGAATATATATATTAAAAAGAAGTGCCACGCAGCTTGGGAGCTTTTAGATAATGCTCTAATACAACAAAACTTAAACGAGGGCACTACCAATCTCACACTGCTTTGTACGGGCGACCAGCAAGGCACGAATTTTTAATATATATTCACATATCCGGCTTATTATAAAATACTAACACGTAACATATAGTCTGGAAGCTTTTATATAATATTATCCTATTACAACAAAACTAAAATGATGGCTCTACAATCCTCACAATACCTTGTATAGGTAACCAGCAATAAGTAACTATGAATAGTAACAACAAATTCGTTCTTTTATCAACAAATTCTACCAAAACACTTGAATTTTTGCCCAATTTATAGGATAATATATAGGAATTATTTTATTTTTTTGAAAGTGGTGAAAATCTTGAAATTATTTGATAAATTTTTAAAATTTCTAAAAACTGATAGAAACACATTTTTAACTTATATATTAACTCTAATAACAATTTATCTAGCTGTTGATAGAGTTGTAGAAATGTTATTAATGATTTTCACAGGAATTGGTTGTTCATATTGGAGTCCTATCGGATATGCTTTTGCTTTTGCTTGTCCAATTTTTGCATTTCTGTTTTCATGCAGTTCTAAATTTGCAGATTCAGAGGAAACCAAACTATCATTTTTCTATTTATATGTAATAGCTTTATATATTTTGGTTATATCAATGGCAAATCAATCCATAAATTCAGGTTGTTGGTTACTACTTTTATCATCACCATCATATGTAAAAATTGCAACAGAATATTCAGATTTAATAGCACCAGCATTTAGAAGTATTTCTATTTATTTGCCTTTAGTAACTTTCTATCCTCTTATTGTAAAATTAATAACAGTAGTTAATGATACAAAAAGCATAAAAGAATCCATATATGAATATCCTGGAATTAACCTATCTAATAAAAAATCACCTATGACAGGTCAATATAGTTGTGAAATAAAACTTTGTGTAGATAAACATACTGGTAATGATGTAAAAATTGCAGAAGATAGACGTTTTGAATCAATGCTTGTTGTTGGTGTATCAGGATCAGGAAAAACTTCTTTAATTTTTGAACCAATGATAGCAAGGGATATTGAAAAGAAGCATTTTTATAATAAATCTGCTAAAGAATTCGGATTTGCAGCTTTAAAATCTGGAATTGCAAATTTAAATGCACCTTATAACAATGAATATTTAAATAAAAACTTTTCATTGAATATGCTTTCTCCAAGCTCCACTGAATCTGGAACATACAAATCTTGTATGAAAAAAATGATTTATGGAACATATAATGGAAAAATTATATACAAGGATTTAGGATTAACTTATATATCTCCTGATTTTGAATCAATATCAAGAGTTATAAATGTAGCTAAAAATTATAATGTAAAATATAATTTAATTGATCCTAATTCACCTGATTCTATTGGATTAAATCCTTTTGCATATGATAATCCTTTACAAACATCTGTAGTAATATCAACAGCATTAAAGAATTTGCATTTTTCAAGTAATGCTGATATGGATTTAAACTTAGGAGTTCAAGCAAACTTTGCAACACAGGCTATTGAAAATGTTTCAATTTTATTTAAAGTAATGTACCCAAGAATGCATGATGGAGAAATTCCAACATTAGAAGATATATTAAATGCATTTAATGATTTTTCTATAATTCAAAATATGACTGAAGAGCTTATGAAAGATGATGAATTAGCAGAAAAATTCAAAATATTAACATCTTATTTTAAAAAGAATTTTTACACTGATAGTATTTATCGTGCAGATACAGAAAAGTATATTTCTTCAGCAATAACACAATTAGATAATTTATTAAGATATCCTGGAATTAGAAATATTTTATGTAATAGAACTAATAATATAAATTTTGATTCAGCATTAGCAAATGGAGAATTTACATTTTTATGTACAAGACGTGGTGACTTAGGCGAAGCAGCACATACGGCTTTTGGTTTATTCTTCTTATTGTCTATGCAATATGCTGTATTAAGAAGACCTGGTATTGAAGCAACAAGAATTCCTCATTTCTTATATATTGACGAATTTTCAAACTTTATATCAAGTTCAACAGAGCCAATATTTACTTTATATAGAAAATATAGAGTAGGTTCAGTTATTTCTATACAAAATCTTGATCAGTTAAATGCAAACAATAAAAAGTATAGAAAAACTATTATAGCAAACTGTGTTCATAAAGTAGTATTTGGAAATAATGAGCCTGAGGATAATGATTGGTGGTCTAAAGAGCTTGGTGAAAAATCTGAATTTACATATAACCAAAATTATGAAACTGCTAAAGAAAAATATTCAGATACACTTAGTGGTATCAAAGCTGCGAAAACTCCAAATTACAAACCTGGAAAAGTTCAATCTATTAAATTTAAACAATGTATATATAAAATTCGCGATGGTGGTGGAAAAAATATTGTTGGTACAGGAAATTTAAATTTCTTAGATTCAAAATATAAGGAAAAACAAAAAGATACACAATTTAATTTTGAAAAATTTACTAATGGAACATCTTATAGTGAAGATAACTCAAAGAGAAAGAAATCAAAAAAGTCTGGTATTCCTACATTTGTAAATGATGATAATTCCGATAATGAATTAGATCCAATACGTTCAAATGGAAAAGAATCAATTTTTGGAAATCCAGAAGAAGGTCAAGCAATAATTAATAATCCTAATAATATAAAAAAGAATACTTAAAGAACATAAAAAATAAAAGTAAGAAAAGGGACAATTTTGAATTTAAATTGTCCTCTTTTTTTACTTTAATTATATAATCAAAATTATAATAAAATTTCAACAAAACTAATCTAATAATTTAATTTTTGTGTTTTTCAATTTATATTTACCTGTTTCTTCATTCTTTACAAATTCAACTAAAGATTCATCTAAGCTTTCATCATTTTGTTTTAAATCAGTAGTATAATATAATTTTATTTTATCTATTTGTACATCTTTTAAAACAATAGTTTTAAATACCTCTGCTACATGTTTATCATCTTCGCAAACTATAATCAATTGAGGCATACTTTTAAATCCAGAATCTCCAGGTACAAAATTATCATAAAAATCTTTATAGAATCTCATTTTATCAACAAGTTTCTTTTGCCAATCATCTTCTCTCCTAATAACCTCAAAAACAAAATCTAAAGATTTATCTTTTTTAGTAAGTTTAATACTTCCACCTGTTGCCTTGAATGTTTTTCCTAATGTTTTTGCTGTAATAGAAGGCTTTGGGGTATAACTATCAAAAGCTTTAACCTTTCTTAAATATGCTATAATGATTTGATTTCCAGCTAATCTCTTTTTAATCATTGCCACTGGTTTAGTATTATCTGTTGGTTGCCATTTACATTCTTCTCCTCTAGAATTTAATAAATATTTTCCCATCTTCTCCAAGCAATATATTCTATATATTCCTTTTCCATCATCAGAATTAAAATAATATCTAGTTAATATCTTAGTTTTAACAAGTTGATCTAATTTCCCATTTAACTTATCTTGTGTTTTAGGATCAAATCCATTAATTTCTAATAGTTGAAACAATTGTCTTGATGTGATAAATTCAAATTCATTTACTAATGATAATATTTTAAAATGTAAATCATTAATATGACCTAAATTAATTCTTTGAACTATTTGGTTCATTGAAACATATCCATCTTTTCCATCAAAAACTTTTATTTCACCCTCTCTAATTGCAAAAGGTGATGTTAATGCCTTAATCTCATTATCTTCTACCAATTTAATTACCTCCCATTATTAAATAATTATTAACTTAATTTTCTTTTTCTCGGGTATAATTTTTTTAACATATACATCTACATTTTGTCCATATTCAATTCCATCTTTATATTCTGCAAGACCTACTAGATTTGGTTTAAGCTCTATAAAAATTCCATTTTTAGATTTTTCAATTTCTCTTGCCTTTCCTACGATTGTTGTTCCCTCTTTAATATCTTTAATGTTTTCTTCCCATGAACCAAGTAGCTCTTTATATGTCAAAATTATTTTGTTTTGGCTCTTATCTATTGATTTTACCATAACATTTATCTTTTGTCCAACTCTTATTCTTTCTTTTGGTGTTTTAATTCTTGCAACTGAAATATCTTCTATATGTAATAATCCTACAACTCCACCTCCTATTTCAACAAATGCCCCATAGGGTTGTATACTTTTTACAATTCCTTTCAAAACATTTCCTTCTGAAACTTCATTTTTTATCCATGATATTGCATCTTCTTCTACAGACTTTCTAGATAATATATAATTATTAGATTCATCAATTCCTTTTACTTTAAATTGAACAAATTTATTAATTTTGCTTGTACTTATATTTTTCTTAAAATTTTCTAGATTTGCTGTTGTATTAACTTGAATTTCATTTCTATTTATAATTCCAAATTTATTGTTATCAAATTTAACATGTAAATTATAATTATCATCACAATCTATAACTTTCGCCTCTAATATTTCTTGAGTTTTTATAGCATTATTTAATGTATCTTCTCCAATTAATTTGTTTTCAATATGCCATCCTTCTGGGATGAATTTCTGATATTTCATTTTACCCTACTCCTTGTCTTTTGTATTTTTATCATTATATAATTAATTCATAAGTTTTACAAGATTTAAATCACATACTTTTTAAAGATTTTACTTCTTCATTTGATAAATATCTCCACTGTCCTATTTTTAAGCTTTTCACAGCAATATTTCCAATTTTAGATCTATGTAGTGCTATAACATTTTTTCCAATAGCTTCACACATTTTTCTAACTTCTCTATTTTTTCCTTCATGAATCACAATCTCAACTCTAGAGCAATTCTTTTCATTATCTATTTTCAGAATTTTTACTTTAGCTTTTCCAGATATGTAATCATCTATCTTAACACCTTTTTTTAATTTTTCAACATCATCACTTGTAATAATTCCTCGAACTGTAGCATTATATGTCTTTTCTATCTCATTTTTAGGGTGTGTAACTTTATAAATAAAATCTCCATCATTAGTAAGTATTAGTGCCCCTGATGTATACATATCTAATCTACCTACTGGTAGCAATGGTGTATTTATATCTTTTATAAGATCTAAGACTATCGGTCTATCAAATTGATCTTTAGCTGTAGTAACATAACCTATTGGTTTATTTAACAAAATATATTTATAATCGTTAACAAACTTAATTTTTTTGCCTTTAACTGAAATTTCATCTTTATCTGAATCAACTTTTGTACCAAGCTCTGTAATTACAATTCCATTAACACTTACATTTCCATTGGAAATAAGCTCTTCCGCTTTTCTTCTTGAACATACTCCTGAATTTGCTAAATACTTCTGCAATCTCATTTCTGGCATTCTTGTCCCCTCCATATTTAATTAACATCTTTTTTCGCATATTTCTATTACATCTTTAAAATATTGTGGTAAATCCGCTTCAAGATGCATTTTTTTTCCAGTTATTGGATGTTTAAAGTCTAAACTTTTAGCATGTAACATTTGACCTTTTACATTAAATTCATTTTTTCCATTAGAATACACCTCATCACCTATAACTGGAAATCCAATTTCAGCCATATGAACTCTTATCTGATGAGTTCTCCCTGTATCTATTTTAACTTCTACTAATGTATATTTATCATACCTCTTTATTACTTTAAAATGTGTCACCGCTTCTTTACCATCTTTATCTACAGCCATTTTTTTTCTATCTTTTTTGCTTCTGGCAATTGGCATATTAATTGTAGCCTCATCTTCAGGAATAATTCCTCTAACTAGTGCTATATATTTCTTATTTACTAATCTATTTTTTATTTGTTCACTCATATTTATATGAGCTTTATCATTTTTTGCAATAATTATTAATCCAGATGTATCTTTATCTAATCTGTGCACAATCCCAGGTCTTTTCTCTCCACCTATTCCAGATAAAGAATCTTTACAAATATTCATTACAGCATTAACAAGAGTTCCATCTGGATTTCCATTTGCAGGATGAACAACTAGACCCTTTGGTTTGTTTACAACAATTATATCAGAATCTTCATATACAATTTCAATAGGAATATCTTGTGCAACAAGCTTAGTTTCCTTTACTTCAGGAATATTTATTTTAATAATATCTCCCTTTTTTACTTTATATGAGCTCTTTTTTATTACATTATTCACAGTAATATTATTTTCTTCTAATAATCTTTGTATAGCTTGTCTTGATAAATTTTCTTCTTTAGCTGAAATATAAGAATCTAATCTTACATTATCTAGTTCATCAACAATTATTTCTTTCAATATTTCCACTCCCTATTACATCAAATTATACATCTAATTTCTCATTTTTCAAACATGATATTCCTATAACTATAACACCTATTACCACAAAAATATCTGCTATATTAAAAACGGGAAAATTAATAAAATCTCCGAAATCAATAAAATCAACAACATATAATCTTATTAATCTATCTATCAAATTTCCAACACCACCAGAAATAAGCATTCCTATCCCTACTGACAAAAAAGTATTTATTTTTTTAAAATTTATACATACACATATTAGAATTGCAACAATTATAACTAATGTAATTATTGAAAATAATTGTACATATCCACTTGCTAATCCAAAGGCAATCCCTCTATTTTCGCAATATGTGATATTTAAGAAATTTTTAATTATGGTCTTTGGTAAATTATCCTTATCAAATACTACTAAAAACTTCGAAATTTGATCAATACATATTAATATTATAATTAATATAAAAAATTTTCTTTTATTCATTGGCATTTACTCTTTCATATATTGTAAAATGTGAATCACTATATATTTCAACATAATTATCATCTCTTACTAATAAAGAATTCAATTTTGAATTAGAATATGTTATAGCGTGTGTAATATTATATTCTTCAAATTTATCTTCATAGTTTCGTGACAAATTAGATATTCCTATAAAATCTGAGAAAATATCATTTCCAACATAATCTCCTTCTTCATCTTTTTCCCCATTAAATTCAGGTGAATATAAGTCAGCTCTTGAGTCTATAAATACAGGTATTCCTGAAAATAACAGATAACTTCCATAATTATATTCATTATATAGTCTTAAATTTTCTTTTCCTACCTCTGGAATTAATGTTCTATTTATATATTCTGCGGCAGCTACTGGATATGAACTTTCATCTATAAATACATCATTTTTCTTATCCAAATAATTACAAACAGATAATGTTCCAAAAATTGTAACACATATTACTATTAGTATTGCATTTATTAATTGCTTTTCTTGTTTATTATCATTATCTTTAAATAATTTTTTTATATTATCTATTGTATCACATACTAATCTTGCTAATATAAAGTTTCCAATCAAAACTAACATTGAAACTTGTCTTTGTGACATAAAACTTAATGCTATTAATCCCATTAACATAAAGAAATCTCTTATCTTTATTTTACATTTTGAAAATATAAGAATTCCAAAAACCATTACTAAAATAATTACCATGTTTATATTTTCTGCTAATGTAAGAGGTAAATGTTCACTTATGCTTTGTGTTGTATTACCAGCGGTTGTTTTTACTAAATACGTATAAACTGTATCTTTTATTGGTGTTAATAGTCCTGTGAACAAGCATAAAATCATAATTAATATTAACCATTTTATATTTTTTTCTTTTACAATTTCAAGTTTATTTGTTTTAGCTATATTTTTTTGTACTTTTTCATTATGTTTCTCTTCTAATTTTTTTATTTTATTTTTTTCAATATTTAATTGCAATTTACTAATTTTATTCTTTTTGATTTTCGTTTTATAAAATAATTGAAACTTTTTTATAATTTTTCCATAATTTGCAGTTGTCAAAATTACACATAAATATTCTGCAATATATGGTAAATATAATATAAAGTAGAATGGCCATACAGCACAATGAAGATTTGCAATTAATATTGGTATAACAATCAGTAATATGGCATATCTCAATTTTTTAGTTTTTAAAAATTCTTCTATTCCAAATATTGTTAACACAAACAAAATAAATGTCACTAGTTGAGCTCTTGCTGCTATAAAGTTTTTTAATCCATATATTGAAAGTGCTGATATTAAAAATGATACTATATCATTTTTGGTCCATCTTAAATTTATAAAGTATATTAAAAGTGCCAAAATGACGGCTAAAATACATGTTGCCCAATATACTCCTTGGAAATTTCCAATATTATATATTTTATATGTAAAAAAATCATATAACCAATGTGGATATGTATATGGTAAATTATGGAAAGAATAATGATCTTTCATATCCAAACCTTTATTCCATGGTAACAAATCTGAGACATGCTCTGTATTTTCGCTTATAAACTCTCCAATTTTTATTGTATAAAATGTATCATTCTGAAAAGTTTTTGGAGTTAAAGAATATGCATATGCTACAATTGCAATTATGCATAAGGCTCTTAATATTATTTTTAAAAATTTATTTAATTTCTGATTCATATTAAATCTCCTTTAATAATTATGGTATAATTATATCAACTTCCAAGTCATTTGGCAATAATATAATTAAAGTGATTTGGTAATAATATATTTGAAAGGAATTACTATGAAAGAAGAAATATTAGCAAAAGTACATTCATTTGACACATTTGGAGCTGCTGACGGACCAGGAATTCGTTTTATAATTTTTTTACAGGGCTGTCATCTTAGCTGTAAGTATTGTCAAAACAGAGATACATGGGACTGTTCAATAGGAACAAAATACTCCGTTTCAAAAATTCTCGAAAAAATATTAAGATATAAAAACTACTTTATTTCATCAAATGGTGGTGTTACTGTAAGTGGTGGTGAGCCCCTACTTCAACAAGACTTTATTATTGAGCTTTTTACTGAATTAAAAAAACATAATATATCAACTGCGATTGATACTTCTGGATCTTTTATTATAACAGATAAGTTAAAAAAATTAATAAGTTTGACTGATTTGTTTTTACTTGATATAAAGTGTATTAATGATTCTATTTGTAAAGATTTAACCGGCGTTTCAAACAAGTTGGAGCTTAATTTTGCACGATATTTATCTGATATAAACAAGGATGTATGGATTAGACAAGTATTAGTTCCCGGTATTACTGATAATAAAGATGATTTAATTGAATTAAAAACGTTTTTAAGTACCTTGAAGAACGTAAAAAAAATTGATATTTTACCTTATCATGACCTTGGTAAGTTCAAATGGGAAGAGCTTGGAATTCCATATCCATTGGAAAATGTAAGGACCGCAAATGATGATGATGTGAAAAGAGCTAAAGATATTCTTGGCTTACATGACTAAACTAAATGAAGAAATGAGTAACCGTGAATAGTAGTATAATTTAGTCTATGCAGCAATTTTTTCTATAATTTAAAAAGCTACAATTCGTACTAACACTGAATTGTAGCTTTTAATATACTTATTACTAATCTTGAGTATATGGTAACATTGCAATTTGTCTACATCTTTTTACTGTTAAAGTAATATCTCTTTGATGTTTAGCACATGCACCAGTAGCTCTTCTTGGTAATATTTTACCTCTTTCATTTATGAATTTCTTTAATTGATCAGGATTTTTATAATCTAAAATAAAGTTTTTGTCTTTACATAATGGACAAACTTTCTTTCTCTTTTTAAATTTTGGATTAAAATCATCATCATTATTATTGTTTCTGTTATTTCTTCTATTATTTTTCTTATCAGCCATTTTATTTTTTCCCCCCTATCTTAATTTATTAAAATGGTAGGTCATCTCCAGAAAATGTTTCAAAGTCTGAATTTTCACTTGTTCCAGTAGCTTGGCTTGGCATACTTCCAAAAGTTGAATCAAAGTTTGAGTTTCCACCCATTTCTCCATCTCTTCTACTATCTGCAAAATATGCTTCTTCAGCAATAACTTCTGTTACATAATGTTTTTGACCTTGTTCATCATCCCAACTTCTAGTTTGGATTCTTCCTATTATTCCTACTTGTTGACCTTTTTTAAAATATTTACTACAAAATTCACCTAATTTGCTCCAAGCAACTATATTGATAAAGTCTGCTTGTCTTTCTTCACCTGGACGAGCAAATCTTCTATTTATTGCTAATGAAAATGAAGCAACTAATGTATTATTAGTTTGAGTATATCTAACTTCTGGGTCTCTTGTTAATCTTCCCATTAAAATTACTTTGTTCATATTTTCACCATTACTTTAGCCATCTAAAGTCCTTCTATTAATCTTGTTTTATTGTCATGAATTTTATAATTTCATCTGTTATTCTGTAGTTTCTTTCTAGCTCTGTAATTAGATCTGGATTAGCTTCAAAATAAAATACTGCATAATATCCTTCTGCGAATTTTTTAACTTCATAAGCTAATTTTCTTTTACCTAATTCATCAACTTTTTCTACTTTACCGTCAGTATTAATTAAGTCTGTGAATTTTGAAATTAAAGCTTTGATTCCTTCTTCTTCAACAGTTGGATTAATAATGACAACACTTTCGTATTTATTCATTATTCTCTTCACCTCCTTATGGATATAAAACCTACATTTTTATGTAAGTAAGGAAATATAGTTTTTACACTATATTCTCAATGTTGCCATTTTATCACATTTTCTACATAAAATCAATAGGATTTTAGCAATATTTATTGACATTTTTCTACAAAATATTATAATATTTATTTATATACTTGTTATGAAAGGGGAATATTTTTATGTTTAAAGAATTTAAAGAATTTATTTCAAAAGGAAATGTTATGGATATGGCTATTGGTGTTATTATAGCTAATGCCTTTGCAGATATTGTAAAAGCTCTTACATCTTCTTTTATTCAACCAATACTAGGATTAATCGGTGGTGCTGAAATCCATGGAACTATACCTTTAGGAAATTCAGGGCAAGCTTTAGATTATGGAACTTTTATTACTGCTGTCATAAATTTCTTAATAGTAGCATTTATATTATTTATAATGGTAAAAACAGTTAACACTATTAACAAAAAGAGCAAAGAAAGACTAGAGCAACTTGCATCTAAAGTAACAAAACATAAGAAGAAATCTGAAGAAACTTTAGAAGAAAATCCAGAAACAAAACTTTGTCCTTTCTGTTTAACAGAAATTCCATATAAAGCAACAAGATGTCCTCATTGTACATCTATTTTAGAAGAATTAAGTAGTAAAGTCGATAAGTCAAAAAAATAATAAAACATTATGTTGTACATTATAAAACATAATACAAAAAATATTTTATGATCTGGTACAACAAAAGCGGAAATTCAGGTATTAAACCGTTGAATTTCCGCTTTTTTATAGTATCTTTTTATTATCTATTTTGAAATTAAATCACATATTAGATTACTTATTTCTGTTGGATTATCAATACTTAACCCTTCTATTAATTTTGCTTGAGCGTATAAGATTTTAGAATATTTTTTCAATTCTTCTTTATCTTTTTCATATAGCTCTTTTAATTTTTTAGCAATTGGATGATTTTCGTTTATTTCTAATGAAGTTTTTGCTTGAATATTTCTATTGTTAGGTAATGCATTAATTACTTTTTGCATTTCAACAGAAATTGCCCCTTCAGTTGTTAGGCATACAGGATGCTCTTTTAACCTATTTGTAAAGCAAACTTTTTCAACCTCTGGAATAGCTTCTTTCATTATATTTAACATGTCTTTGCTATTTTCATTTAATTTTTCAAGTTGCTCTTTTTCTTCTTTACTATCTAAATCTAAATTGTTAGCTGAAACATTTGCAAATTCTTTTTCTTCGTAATTTACCAATACTTGAAGTACAAACTCATCAATTTCATCTGTTAAATATAAAATCTCGTATCCTTTATCTTTAACTCCATCAACCTGTGGTAACATATCAATTTTTGCTGTACTTTCACCACAAGCATAATAGATTTTATCTTGTCCTTCTTTCATTCTTGAAACATATTCTTTTAAAGTTACTAATTTTTGCTCTGTTGATGAATAGAACATTAATAAATCTTTCAACTTATCTTTATCCATACCAAAGTTATTATAACAGCCAAATTTTAATTGCATACCAAATGTCTTAAAGAATTTAACATAATCAGCTCTATTTTTTTCAAGCATGCTTTCTAGTTCGCTTTTTATCTTCTTTTCTATATTTTTTGCAATTGTTTTCAATTGTCTATCTTGTTGTAGAATTTCTCTTGAAATGTTTAATGATAAATCTGGACTATCTACTAAACCTTTAACAAAACTAAAATAATCTGGTAACAAGTCCTTGCATTTTTCCATTATTAACACTCCATTTGAATAAAGTTGTAATCCTTTTTCAAATTCTTTTGTATAATAATCATATGGCATTACTGATGGAATATATATTAGCATATCATAGTTTAACATGCCTTCAACAGTTGTTTTTATTACCTTTAAAGGTTTCTCAAAATCACCAAATTTCATTGCATAAAAACTATTTAGCTCTTCATCTGAAACTTCTGATTTTTTCTTTTTCCATATAGGAATCATACTATTTAAAGTTTCAGTTTCAATTTTTTCTTCATATTCATCTTTTGAGCCTTCTTTAAGCTCTTTTTTTGTTACATCCATTTTGATTGGAAATCTTATATAATCTGAATATCTTTTTACAATTCCTTTTATTCTAAATTCATTTAAAAATTCTGAATATTTTTCTTCTTCTTGATCATCTTTAATATGTAAAATAATCTTTGTTCCAAAACTATCTTTTTCAGTTTCTTCTATTGTATATCCATCTGCACCTTTAGAAGTCCATTTATACGCTTTATCAGCTCCATATTTCTTACTAATAACTTCCACTTCTTTACTAACCATAAATGCAGAATAAAAACCTACACCAAATTGACCTATTATATCAACATCTTCTTTTTTTTCGTTTTCTTTTTTGAATGCAAATGAACCGCTTTGAGCAATTGTTCCTAAGTTCTGCTCAAGCTCTTTTTCGTCCATTCCAATACCTTTATCTTCAATTGTTAAAGTATTATTATTTTTATCAGCTGTCAATTTAATAACTAAATCATCTTTATTAATATTTATATTTTTATCTGTTAGAGAATTATAATAAAGCTTATCCATTGCGTCACTAGCATTAGAAATTAGCTCTCTTAAAAATATTTCTTTATTAGTATAAATTGAATTAATCATTAAATCTAATAGTCTTTTTGATTCTGCTTTAAATTGTTTTGTTTCCATACTAAACACCTCTTAATTTAACTAAATTTATTTACAACGTGTATCATATACCCATTTTTTAGCAAAGTCAATACAAGAGTGCTAATTCACAAAATTTTCACATTATTTATTATGATCTATTATTAATTTATATTTAATTTCGTATTCTCTAGCAATTGATTCTACTTTATCTATAAAAATCTTTTCTTTAATAATTTCATTGTTTGGTTTTATATTTTCATTTTTCATAAATAACCTATATTCAGTTTCTTCCTTTATTGAAAACCCTTTTTTCTTATATAAATTTATTGCAATATCATTATTTTTATAGACCCATAGATAAATTGGTTGGAAATTATTATTAAAGATTTTATCTAGTATTTTGCTTGCAATTCCTTTTTTTCTGTAAATTTCAAAAACATATAATGTATCAATAATTTTTCCATCTTCAAAATCATTTACATTATAAATAGCAACTAATTGCTCTTCATCATAAATTAATCTATATGTACTCAAATTTTCTCTTATATCTTCCTCACAATAATTCACAATTTTTTCCATTTCATTTTTTTCTAAAGAAATAATTTCTTCACTTTTAAAAATTATATCCAATTTAACATCTAATATTAAATCTACGTCATTTAATTCAGCAATTTTTTCTTTATACATATTTCCTCCATTTATTATTCAAATTTTACTAATACAAAGTATATCACAAGTCTATATAAATATCATTTAAAAATTTTAATTTATATAATGTAAATTGAAAAAAGGTTATTGCATTAGCAACGAATTTTTTTTCAAAATAAAAAAGTTAAAAAATTTTAAAATTTGTATTGACAGATTATAAAATATATTATATACTAGCTATCGTTGAAAGAAACACGCGCCCTTAGCTCAGTTGGTCAGAGCAACCGGCTCATAACCGGTGGGTCCAAGGTTCGAATCCTTGAGGGCGCACCATTTGAATACTTATATAATAGTATTCATTTTTTAATTAAACAACCTGGGTAGGTGGCCGAGTGGCTAAAGGCGGCAGACTGTAAATCTGTTCTCATTTGAGTACGATGGTTCGAATCCATCCCTGCCCACCATAAAAAAGATTATCTTGTAGATAATCTTTTTTTGTTGCCTTTTGGAAAAAGAAATATTTTTTTCAATTTTTGAGAATTATGTACACATTCTCATTTTTTCTTAATTTCTTAATATGTTTTAATCACCACAAAAAAAATCAAATTGAATTTTATTATCCAATTTGATTCTCTGTATTTGTTATTTATCCTTATTATGTTCAGGTTCAGGTAGCTCTAATACTACTTTAATTTTCATTAGGTACCTAATTCCCCTTACCAATTTCATATTTTTTATTCTATCCCATAAAGAAGGTTTTTCAACAACATTATCTATATATTGGTCTTGCACTATTAAGTCTTGAGATTCATTTTCAGAAATATTTTCCTCTGTATTTTCCTCCGCATCTTCTTTAGATTCTTCAACATTTTGTATTTCTTTCAATGATTCTGCTATTTCAATACCAATATAGCTTAAAGCTTTTGATTTATCTTCTATTCTTTCCATATCAACTTCTATATAAAGATTTGACTCTAAATTAGAAATTTTTGTATTAATTGTATTTAACGAATCAAGATATGTTTGTGTCTTTTTAGATTTTGCTCTTCCTAATACACCTAAAGTATCAATTATTTCTTCAGGCAATCTTCCTGATAAATCCTGTACCATTTTTTTCCAATTTGTCTTTTTTTCTTCAACAGCTCCAAGAACTTCTTTTAGCTCTGCTGATAAAGCAATATTGTTTTCTCTTTGGCGTATTAAATCTTCTATTTTTTTTGTATTTTCTTCAAACTGTGTAGTTGCATATTCTACTAAATCATATGCAGCATCGTATACACTTTTTGGAAAAGGCTCTTCTTTTGGATATTCTTCTAGATATGATTTTATAGAAGCAATTAAATCTAAAAAGTAGCTATCTTCTTCTAATTGAACTATTTGCTTTTTACTATTTGGATTAATCATTTTTTTGACTTTCTCAATATTAGCAAGAATCTTCTCTTCTGTAATAATCATTTTAACATTTCCATTGCTACTTTTAGCCATGCAACTCGTCCTCCTTTTTATCATAAGTATAGTTATTATAATATTATTATACTATTTTCAACAAAAAACTACAATTACAAATATATTTCAATTATGTTACATTTGTGTTACAACTTCATAAAAACGATTAAAAATTTAATCGTTTTTCATATATACTTATTTTCTAATTTTTCGATAAAAATATACATTTTTTTATTACAATTTTAATGTATCATAATACTTATTTATAATCAAGCAAAATTTGAATTTTAAATAGAAAAAAATCAAAAATTTTTACAAACCTGTCCTAATTTCCATGTTTGTGAAAAAAACAACCGTCCCCATTTTTCATTTCAGATAACATCAATTCTATATAACTTTTCACCACATTTTAAATCTTTTAAATAATGTGCGCCAAATTTTTCATAATAATTCTCTAAATCAGTTTTTAAATAAAGCTCTCTAAAACCTCTTTTTTTAGCTTCGTTTAATATAGCATCATTTAATATTCGTGAATAGCCTTTATTCCTATATTCTTTCTTTACATACATTGTTGCATACCAAGGACCAATATCTAGCTCTTCTTCACCATCATGTGGAAAAATTGATATAAACCCAATCAATTTATTTTTTTTAATTAAAATTAGCTTACAAAATGCATTATTAGAAAACATACTACAAATTTTATCTTTTTTTCTCTTTATTCTTTCGCTTTTATTTTCATCTTTACTATCTGCCCATTCTTCATGTTCCAGATATGCAACTTCATTTAAATATTCTAATTTATCTTTTAAATTATATACTTCCATTCTTTTACCTAACCATAATTTTATTACTTTATTTAAACTAAAATTTTCTTAAAATATTTTGTTAATTGCAATTTTTGTCATAATACATGTTATTTTCCGTTCAAAAAAAAATTAGCTTTCGCTAATTTTTTGGTGCCATTTCGCAGGCAGGTATGCAAAAAATTACACATTAATCTATCATTTTATTAATTCAATTTACTACTGTTAATTTAACATAATTTTCTGATTTTTGCAAATACTTTGAAAAAATACCTAGAATCCGTTAAGACTCTAGGTATAAGAATGACTTAGAGCTTCGAAAGTTTTCTAAGCACCACTCAAAATTATTATATTCTATAAAATAAAAAATTATACATTATAGCCCATAATTTTCAAAATATCATTTATATCAATAGTAGTTAATTTATTTTTTAACTGTTCTATTTCCCCATTAAGTAACAACTCAAATTCTTGATATTTTTCTTCATCAAGTAATACTTGCATACATTTTATAATCATATACAAATTACTCAAATTTTCTTTTCTTTCATAGTTTTCTTCTATTTGCTTAAAAGCAATATCATATTTATTTCTATAGCAAAATAGTCTATCAGAATGTGCAGAAATATTTCTTACCATAGTTAAATTAATCAATATTTGCTTTAATAATTTATCAGACAATTTAAAATATTTACTTATTTTTTGTCTATCACTTTGTTTTAATAAACTATAATATCTACTAATAGCACCAAAAGTTAAAATCTTAGTTGCTACAAAAGGTGGAACAAATCCATAATTGTCTTTGTAATGCTTAATAGCCGAATGTCTTATATAATTATCGTCAATTTCTTTATTTATCTTAAAAATTAGTTCTTTTATTAGTTCTTTGTCAGCATTCTCATCAAAATTCTCTTGCTTTAAATAGTTTTCAATTCCATATTCTTCTGCAATAGTATTTGCAATCAATGATTTTATCACAATTTCTATTTCCAAACTATATTTTAGAAATATGGCTTTTATGTTTTTGTCGAATTCGTATAAAGCAAAAATTTCTTCAAAAGAAGTATTTTCTTTGTAGTTATTTTCTTCATCTTTAAAAACTGATTTATAACCGTTTACAATAGAATAATAAGTATATTTTTCAATATTCTTTAACGCTAAATGTACATCATTTATAATTACATTTTTAGATATAAGATAATCGATAAGCTCTTGGTTATTTTTGTACGCTTTCATTATACCTCCATATAAATATAAAAAATGACCCAAGGCTTCGAGAGTTTCCTGGGCACCACTCAATATATTTATACCATATTTTTAGGTATTTTTCAAGTAGTATTTTATAAATTTCAGAGTATATATATTTAAATAAAGTGTGACATATCTATTGTAAACCTATAATACCAACAATTATTTTAGTGGGCTACTGCACCGAAAAAAAGAGCAAAAAAATAAGCAGAAGTAAATCAACTTTTTAATGATATTCTTTTTGGATTTCTTTGAACTCGCTTGTAACAAAGCTTTTTACGAGTTCGAGTAAATCCACCTTTGGTGCCGGTGGTGGGACTCGAACCCACACGCCATTTCTGACAACAGATTTTGAGTCTGCCTCGTCTACCAATTCCAACACACCGGCATATGTAAAACATATTAACATATTATTCATATTTTGTCCATTATTTTTTCAAATTTTTTATAAGTTTTAAGCTATAATCTATGCAAAATTATAACTTAAAACTTATTACTTTCTTACAATCTATTATTTTTCTAGTATCATAATAGTTTCATCTTCATCTGTTCTATATATTTTCGCACCAATATTCTTCAATCTTTCTAAGGCACTTTCGGTTGGATGTCCATAAGTATTGTCTTTTCCTACAGATATCAGAGCAATTTCAGGTTTTACTTGAGCTAAAAATTCTTTAGTTGAACTTGTGCTAGATCCATGATGTCCAACCTTTAAAACATCAACATCATTCCATTCCCTTGATTTTTCAACATTATAATTTGCATCACCTGTAAATAAATATTTTGTTCCATTAAAATTCATTTGTATTACAATTGAAGATTCATTTGCATTATCTGCATTATTATTTATAGACATTATTTCACAATTTGCATTTCCAACATTAAATGTAGTACCAATTGATGGAGCTGTTACTTTTAAATTTTTTGATTTTATTGCATTTAAAACATCTTCAAAAGTTTTTGTATTAGCTGACTTTTTTGGCATATAGATTGTTCCTATGTCAAAATTCTTTATAACATCATCTAAACCTCCAATATGATCTTCATGAGGATGTGTTCCTACCAAGTAATCAATTTTGCTAATTCCCAAATCTTGCAAATATTTAACAACTCTACTTCCCATCTCGTTTGTACTTGCATCTATAAGCATTGTTTTTCCTTGATTTGAGATTAAAATACTATCACCTTGGCCAACATCCAAACAATAAACTCTCAAATAATCATCATCTGGGATTTTAGAAATACAACTATTACCTGTAGTTATTTCTAAATTATTTATTATCTCCACATTTTCATTACTTGCTTGCGAAGTATATATTTCCTGTTTGTTTGTTTCCCAGATTCCAACTAAAATTATTATTATTAGTGTTATTACTGAACCAACAATACTATTCGTCTTATTATTCTTTTTCATTTTTCATTTGCCCCCTTAATAATTTTTTACATTTGTTAATCATTCCATAATTCATCCATAAGTTTTGAAATTTGCTCCTCTATTTTTTTTTGCTCTTCAAAATCAATTCTATATATACCATTATAATATTTAATTATATTACCTTCTTTTATTCCTTTCGGTAATTTTGAAATTTCTATTTTGATAATTTCTCTTGTCAATCTATTTTCACATATTGCAATATCATTTTCAATTCTATCTATAACAAAAGTTTCTTCCATAAGAAAATTCATTCCTTTCTTTCTGAAGGCATACATAGCTATGAAATTTTTTTATTTCTTTCAAACTATATTCCTTTCTAACTTTACTAAACAGCCTATTGTATAAATAACAATTTAATTTTATTCTGTTAAATCAAAATTTGGAACATACTCTTCTTCATGTTCACCAAGCTCTTGAATATATCCATTTTTTAAATTTAATAAGTACAAATATTCTTCAACTTCTTTATATTCTTTTTTTGAGATTTTTCTGTTTATTTTATCATCATCTTTTGCTTTATATGTTGGGAAATATTGTGCCATCACGCTAATATATGTATTTTCATCAAAATTTTCTTTTATATATTTTAAGATTTTTTTAGTATTTAATATATGATTTGGCAATATCAAATGTCTTATAATTACCCCTTTTTGTATAATTCCATCTTCATTAAAAATAGGATTTCCAACCTGTTTTTGCATTTCTTTTATAGCATTTACTGCATTAGAAAAATAATTATCAATTTTTGAATATTTTTTTGCTATTTCGTTAGAATAATATTTTAAATCTGGCAAATATACATCAATATATCCATCTAACATTTTAATTGTTTCCACATTTTCATAACCATTAGAATTATAGATAATAGGAATTTTTAATCCATTATTTCTAGCTATTTTTATTGCTTCTATAATTTGTGGTACATACATTGTGGGAGTTACTAAATTAATATTATTCACATTTTTATTTTGCTGATTAATAAAAATCTCAGCAAGATGGTCAATTGTAATTTCTTTTCCTTTATCTAACTGACTTATTTCATAATTTTGGCAATAAATACATTTTAAATTACAATTTGAAAAAAATATTGTACCAGATCCATTCTTTCCGCTTATACAGGGCTCTTCATAATTATGGATTGATGCAAGAGCAATTTTTATTTTATCATTACATCTGCATCTTCCCTTATTTCCAAGTGCTCTATTAACTTTACATTTATGAGGACAAATTTCACATTTTTCAAGCTCTTTCATTTAATCATCTTCCTATTTTATATTATTTTTAAGATTTTATCATTTTTACCATAATATTACAATTATAAATTGACAGAAAATTTTTTTGAATAATAAATTTTTTTTCGTTAATAATAAGCTTAAACAATGTCAATGAAAATTGATTTGTTTGTGCTTAAACGCACAGGGAGGTTTTTATGTCAGATAGTCGTATTGAAAATAGTCAGGCAAAAAATTCCACTAATACAGCATGGCAAATTATTGGTAGGCTTATTACCGCTGGAATAGTTTTAGCAATTACTGCTTTCTTCACTCCAGGATTTGAAATAAATAATTTCTGGTCATTAGCAATTGCAACTATAGTATTAACTGTTATAGATTTTTTAATTGCTAAATTTACAGGAATCAAAGCAAGTCCTTTTGGAAAAGGATTTGTAGGATTTGTTCTTTCCGCAGTAATTTTATATGTTACACAATATTTTGTGGCTGGATATGTTATTTCATGGATGGCTGCTATAATAGGAGCACTAATCTACGGTGTAGTCGATTATTTTTTACCTGGCGACCAAGAAATGTAACAAAAAAGGCGAATGATTTAATTATTCGCCTTTTTTGAATTTAAAAATATTTTTAAATTTGCATCTACTTTATTAGTTATTTCTTTTAGACATATAATCATTATATAATTCAGTTGCAGTTTTAGGACTATCTAAACCTTCTGCATTTTTTATAGGAGCAAATTCATCTTCTCTCTTTACTCTTAGAACACTCATATCGTCAAAAAATCCAAACCCGTCAAAAATATAAGATTCAAATTTGTATGCATTTGGCTCAGATACCTCAATAAATTCGCCATTCTCATTTAAATAATTTGATTTTTTAAAAGCTGTATGATATGGCAATTTTATTTTTGATAATTTTTCTAAAGCTTCTATATTAAATAAATGGCTCAAAATATTTACTTCGCCAAATTTTAATTGTCCTTTTTCATCAATTTCTTCGGCCATATTTTTTGGGAGCTCTGTATATTCAATAACTTTAGGTACACCATTTAATTTACAAAAAACTCCAACTTTTTCTTGTGGATTTCTTTTGACAATTGCTTTTGAGGCAATTAAATTTTTTTCTTTTATTGTTAATCCAACTAATATTGGATCTACAATACGCAATAAAACATTGTCAACTCCACCAACAAAAATCCATTCTATACCATCATTTTTCATTTGATTTAATAAGCCTGCATTTGCTAGTGATTTGTATATACTTCCATTACCATCAGAAGCTTCTTTTATTAATTTATTTTTATCTACAACAATATTTCCATTAGTTTTTACCATAGGAACTTTTCCCTGTTTAAAAAACTTTACTTTGTTTTTATCATATCCAAAATAATTATTATCTTCTAAAAATTTTATAGTTTGATCATTATTGTCTTCACTAGTCATAACATACCAAGGTATTACAACATTATATTTTTTGTTTGCTTTTTGTAATGATTCTATTATAATTTGAAATAAATATTTTTCTCCATTGATAGTATTAATTTTAAAAGTTCCTTTTGGTCCTTTATGACCTAATCTTGTTCCTTGCCCTCCTGCCATTGTAATTACAGCATATTTACCAGCCTTAATTATATCGATACCAGAATTTTTATATTCGCTAAACTTTTCATCATCTAAAGTACTTAAGTCTGTGTAATTAATATGCTCTATTTTACTTTCATCTATCACAGGTATTTTTTCGGCATTTTCATATAAACTCATAGTTTGTTCTAAATCAATTGTATCTATTTGATTTATTAATTTCTCATTTTCTTCTTCTGTATATATTTTTTTCATTAAATTTACAATTTCATTTTGATTGTTTTCTTTTAATTTTTCTATTGTTTCTTCAATTTTTTTCTTCATTTTATCACCCTCATGACCCCTATATTAACACAGAAACATTTCTGTATCAAGCTTTTTTACAATATAATATTATTTTTTTTAATTTGAGTGCATATATATTTTTGTAGCTAATATAATTTATTAAAGTTATCGAACAATACTTAGCAATTAAATTCAAAGGAGGTTTAAATGGATAATAAATTAAAATTATATGAAGACATTGCAAAACGTACTGATGGTGACATTTATGTAGGAGTTGTTGGACCTGTTAGAACTGGAAAATCTACTTTTATAAAACGATTTATGGATTTATTAGTTATTCCTAATATTGATAATTCTTATAAACAAGAAAGAGCTAAAGATGAACTTCCACAAAGTGCTGCAGGAAAAACAATAATGACAACAGAGCCAAAATTTGTTCCTAATGAAGCTGTTGAAATAAAAATTGACAATTCTATTTCATTAAAAACAAGATTAGTTGATTGTGTTGGATATTTAGTAAATAATGCTATTGGATATTTAGAAGATGATATGCCAAGAATGGTAAAAACACCTTGGTCTGATGAAGAAATACCATTTGAAAGAGCAGCAGAAATTGGTACAAAAAAAGTTATACAAGAGCATTCAACAATAGGCATTCTTGTGACAACTGATGGAAGTATTACTGATATACCAAGGGCTGATTATATACAAGCCGAAGAAAGAGTTGTTTCAGAGCTTAAAGAGCTAAATAAACCATTTGTAATTGTTTTGAATACTAGTAATCCAGATTCAGAAGAATCAAGAAAACTTGCACATGATTTACAAGAAAAATACTCAACTCCAGTAATATCAACAAGTTGCGAAAATCTTTCTTTGGATGATATAAATAAAATTTTTAGTAGTGTATTATATGAGTTTCCTATAGAAAGAATCAATATAAATTTTCCTCGCTGGGTTGATAATTTAAATTCAACACATTGGTTAAAATCTGAGCTTTATTCAGAAATAAAAGATGCTTTTTCTGATGTACGAATTTTAAAACAAATACCTGAAAGAATCTCATCTTTAAATAATACAGAAATAATATCAGAAACAAGATTAAATGAAATCTCACTTGGAACAGGTGAAGTAAATTTAACAATTTATTTACTAGATGAATTATTTTATAAAATAATTTCTGAAATATCGCAAGTTCCTATAGAAAATGAAGGTGATTTATTCTCGACAATAACAAATCTTTCAAAAGTAAAAAGAGAATATGATAAAATTTCAAATGCTTTAGATGAAGTAAAATCAAAGGGATATGGAATTGTTACACCTTCAATAGATGAATTGGTTCTAGATGAACCTGAAATGGTAAAACAAGGTTCAAGATTTGGTGTAAAATTAAAGGCAACTGCTCCATCTATACATATGATTAGAGCAAATATTGAAACTGAAGTTTCACCAATAGTTGGTAGTGAAAGACAGTCTGAAGAGCTTGTAAATTATTTACTATCAGAATTTGAAAATGAGCCACAAAAAATCTGGGAATCTAATATCTTTGGAAAAAGCTTACATGAACTTGTAAACGAGGGATTGCAAAGCAAATTATATCATATGCCAGAAGAGGCTCAAGGAAAATTACAGGAAACATTAGAAAGAATTATAAATGAAGGTAGTGGAGGTTTAATCTGCATTATTTTATAAAAAGGAAGATTAAATTAAGTGAATCCAAATTATTAGACAAAACTGTTTAATAATGAGGGTTCACTAAAAAAATCTTCCTTTTTATAATTTTTTAATAAGACAATAATTAATCAATATATAATGCACTTCCTATAATTCCGGCATCATTACCTAAATTTGCAATAAGAATTTCTGGCATATCTTCTTTATAAAAAATATAATCTGAACTATAAAATTCTTCTTTAAATTTTTCTAATAAAATATCTTTATAATATGCAAATCCACCACCTAAACAGATTGCTTGTGGCTCTATTATATTTACAATATTTGAAATTCCAATACATAAATTTTGGATATATTCTTCTATAATATTTTTAACTACTTTTGAGTTAAGATTTTTCTTAACAATATTTAGTAGCTCCTCCCCATCAAATTCTGCTGGCAAATTCAAATTATATCTTATATTATTTTTAAATTTTCTCATAGATCCGTATTGCTCAAAACATCCCTTACTTCCACATCTACAAAGCTCTCCATCCTTTTCAATAATCATATGACCATACTCAAATCCGGAGCTTCTACTTGGACAAATAAGTTTTCCACCATAAAATGCAGCTCCACCAATTCCTGTACCTAGACAAAGAAATACGGAGTCATCAAATTTTTTAAGTGTTCCTAAATTTTTTTCAGCTAAAGCTGCACATTTAGCATCATTTTTAATTTTTATCTCTGCATTTGGAAATTCCTCTTGTAAATAGCTCTTAAAATCATAATTTTTTAATCCCAAATTTACGCTGTATTTAATTTGGTTATCTTTTACAATTCCTGGACATCCGATTCCAATTTTTCTAACTTCAATGCCATCTTCAAAATTCCATCTTTTTAAAGTTGAAATAATTTCTCTTTCTAAAAAACTTTTAATATCTATTCTATCACTCGTTTTTATTAAATGCTCTTCTTTTTTTAAAACTTTTCCACCAGAATCTACCAACCCGATTCCAATATGGCTTCCTCCTATGTCAATTCCAATATTCATATGTATCATTCCTTTTTTATTACTTTCACTGTATCTCATTTTTTAGCTACAATATATACATATACTGTTAGCTATTCATAATTAAAATACTATAAATAGCAATTTTTTTATTTTAATTTGTAAGCTCTATTATAATATTATTTTCTGATTGTTTTCTATTCTTTTCTTCTTTCATTTGCTGAATTAATCCACTGTTTCCTACTAAAACTCTGATAATTATACCTGCAAAGATAATCGCAACTGTGATTATTATTACCCAATTAATATAAGTATTTCCATTTTCCTTTTTTAACATTTCATACACCTCAAATTATTATATTTCTTAAAAGCTCTTTTATATATTTGGCAGAAGTTCTTGGAGCGACTTTTCCAGGCAAACCAAGGGCATGAATAACGTTATAATTATGCTCTTTTGCATAATCAAAATCAATACCTCCAGGTTTAGAAGAAACATCTATTATTAAAGTTTCTTTATTTACAAAATTCAGATTACTTTTTTCCAAGATTAAGCTTGGAACTGTATTAATAATAACATCCATATTATTTAAACTTCCACAAATATCTCCTAATACATTATAACCACTAGAATTGATATTTGCAAGCTCTTCTTCTTTATTATCATAACAAAAAACATTTGCATTTAAAGACTTTAATAATTCTGCAACTTTTTTGCCAACTCTACCAAATCCTAAAACCGCAATATTGCTTTTATCTATAGTTATATCTGTATTTTCAATTATAATCTTTATAACCCCTTCTGCTGTTGGAATTGTATTATTTAGAGCAAAACTTTCATCTTTCATAATATCAATAACATGATTTTGCGTTTCATTGAATTTTTTAATATATTCATCTTTAAAACTTCCACCTATTATAATTTTATCACTAGCCAAATTTACAAATTCATCAATACTTATGCATTTGGTGCTTAATGGTGCAAAAACATTTTTTCCATCTTTAGAAAATGGAATAGCAGTTATAATAATCTTGCTTTTATCAATACAGCTTTTTAAATTTTCGCAACCATCATCAAATCCGAAATGTATAAACCTCCTTTTCTTTACTAAACATTTGTGATAATATCAAATTTCTATTATCTCCTCCTACAAAAGAAATCGAATTCATATAAAACCTTCCCTTCTTCATGATAAATTTTTAAAACTATCTTTCAATACAATTTTTTATATTTTATGGTAATACTATCTTTTTGTTACTTGAACTTTTTTATACTTTTTTGTTTTAAGTATCATTCATAAGTAAAATTATACTTATATTTAGCTTTTCTATTATATGAAAAGAAGCATTTGACTTTTTAATCAAACACTTCCTTATTTAGCTATTCACTTTATATTTCATTTTAATATTCCCTTTGATTTAAGTCTATATCATCTTTTCCATTCACTATTTTATCATCATCTTTATTAATAAATTTACCATTATCTTTAATCTTATTAATTAATGAAAATGTATCATCTAAATGTTTTCTTGTTTTCAATTCTTGATATGTAAGATGATATCTATGATTTCTTGTTTGCTCTGTCCTTATCTGATCCATTATTGGTAAAAAGATTTCTTGATTACAAACTCTTTTATACATTCTTCTATCAAGCTCTATTGCAATATTTACATACCCAACAGCTCTATCAATTTCACCTTTTAGCATTGAAATAATAGCCAAGTAAAAGTATGCGTCTGGTTCAGAATCTTTATCTTCTAAACATTCAATAAATCTATTTTCGGCCTCTTCTAATTCTCCTTCAATCAACATTATTTGTGCAATATTAACCTTTGCATGATATAACATAGAATTAATTTTTGCAGCCTTTTCATAATATTCTTTAGCTGTTTGAAAATCATTTAGTCTAGTATATGCCATTCCTAATCCATAATAAAGTTCATATCTTAAAGGATTATATTTTAAAGCTTGTAAATAAACATTTACCGCTTCTTTAAATTGCTCTTGATCATATAAAATACTTCCTAGCAGCTCTGAAGCTTGATAATACTCAGGTTTTTTACTAAGTAAATTCATTAGCATATTTTTAGATTCTTCTATTTTTTCAGTTTTATTTAATAGATAAGCAATTTGGTAATAAGAATCATAATCTTTACTATTAATCTCCACAGCAATAACATATTCATCTATAGCATTATCAAATTTTCCATCTTTTTCATATATTTGAGCTAACAATTTATGTGCATAATAACTATCATAATGCTTATCTATAAACTTTATTAACTTTTTTCTAGCTAAGTCATTTTTACATAATTTTAAATACATTTTTGCACATAATACTGTAAACATTTCTGGTAAAAAAATTTTTTTTAGTTCCAGTACTATTATTAAAAATGGAAGTATTAATGAAAAAATATATGATAATAGCAAAAATGTTGAATTAATATTATTTGATAAACTTACAAACCTAATAACAATACCTATAAAATCTAAAGATAATATATATATATATATTGAATCTCTTTTTTTAATTACTTTTCCAAAGATTATTATAAACATTGCCAAGGCCAATATACAAAATATTACCTTTTCTATCATAAATAAAAATTCTCCTATTTCTCAAACTTTTCTTTATAGTTCTTAATACATTTTTCAACTACTTTTTCTGCTTCTGCTCTACCAAGCATTTTATCAACAGAAGTTTGCTTTCCTTCTAATTGTTTATATACTTCGAAAAAGTGCATAATTTCATCTAATAGTTGAGTTGGAAGCTCTGTTATTTCTTTATAGCCATTTAAATATGGATCATTTGTTGGTATTGCAATAATTTTTTCATCTTCATCACCATTATCTATCATTTTTAAAATACCAATTGGATAAGTTTCTACCAATGTCAATGGAACAATTTCTTCATGACAAATTACAACAACATCTAAAGGATCTCCATCTCCAGCATATGTTCTAGGTATAAATCCATAATTTGCTGGATAATGTGTAGCTGTGTATAAAACTCTATCAAGTCTTAACATACCTGTTTCCTTGTCTAATTCATACTTATTTCTTCCATTCTTTGGAATTTCAATTACAGAAACAAATTTATTCTTTTGTATTCTTTCACCATTAATATCATGCCAAATATTCATAATTTTCCTCCTATGTTTTCTCATCTTTTTATCGGTTTAATTGTAGTCTATAAAACAAAAAAAGTCTATAGTTTTTACAAAAATCTCATTAATAATTATTCATTATCATTACTATTCATTGCTATATTTTTTAGATAAGCAGGACATGTAGATATATATTAAAACCCGAAGATATTTTTCTTTTTTATTGGTGGTTGCTCATTCATTGTTTTAGCAAGCTCTGTAAGTAAATCTCTTTGCTCCTTGCTTAAGCGTTTTGGAACTTGAACTTGAACTGCAAAAACAAAATTTCCCTGATTTGTAGAATTTAAGCTTTTAAAACCTTTATTTTTTATTGTAAATTTCGTACCAGTTTGAGTACCTTCAGGAATTTTGAAAATTTCCTTTGTTCCATCAACAAGAGGTATTTCAAGGTTTGCACCTAAAGTTGCTTGAGTAAATGTAATTGGAACTGTACAAAGTATGTCATTTCCGCTTCTTGTATATATACCACTTTTTCTTACTTTTACAACAATATATAAATCACCTCTTGGTCCACCTCTTGAACCAGCTTCACCTTCTCCTCTTAATACAATTGTCTGGTTATCATCAATTCCAGCTGGAATTTTAACTTTTATCTTTGCTTGTTTTCTAATCTTACCTTTTCCTTTACACTCATCACAAGGTTGCTTTATTACTTTACCTGTTCCGCCACAATTTGAACAAGTTCTTGTTGTTTGCATTTGTCCTAAGATTGTATTTTGGACCTGTCTTACTTGACCTGTTCCATTACACATTGTACATTTATCAATTACAGTTCCTGGTCTAGCTCCATTTCCGCCACAGCTTGGACATGTTTCACTACGTGTAATTACAATTTCTTTTTCTATTCCTAAAAAAGATTCTTCAAAAGTAATTTCAACAACATTCTTTAAATCTGCACCTTGTACAGGGCCATTATTATTTTTTCTAGAGCTTCTACCTCCAAATCCACCTCCAAAGAAAGATGAAAAGATATCTCCTAAATCACCAAAATCTGAGAATCCATCAAATCCTGATGAATAATAATTGGCACCTCCAGCACCACCTCCAAATCCAGCAGGTCCTTCTGGACCAAATTGATCATACATTTTTCTTTTTTGCGGATTTGATAGAGTTTCATATGCTTCATTTATTTCTTTAAACTTCTTTTCAGCTTCTTCTTTATTATCAGGATTAGCATCAGGATGATATTGTTTTGCAAGTTTTCTATATGCTCTTTTTAGTTCATCATCTGTTGCAGTCTTGCTAACACCTAAAACATCGTAATAATCTCTTTTCTGCGCCATATAAATTATTCCTTTCTTGTGAGGGAAGAGGAAAAAAGGGAAAAGGGGACGGTTCTAAAATCCCAATTATGGGAAAAAGGGACACTTTTTAATTAATTTAGTTTAATTTTAATATTCAGGAGTGTCCCCTTTTCCCATAATTGGGATTTTAGAACCGTCCCCTTTTCCCCTTTCCTTTTTCCTTTTCTTTTTTCTTTTCTATTTTAAAAGTGAGACACTTTAAGATGTCTCTTTCTTATGTCTCACTTCCTTTTAACTATTATTTATTATCATTATTGTCATCTTCAACTTTGTAATCTGCATTGTATACGTTTCCGTTTTCGTCTGTATTTACATTTCCACTTGCCTCAGTTCCAGGATTTGTTCCTTGAGCTTGTTGTGCTTGTGAATATAATTTTTCAGAAACTGAATAGAATGTAGTTGTTAATTTTTCAGTAGCAGTTTTAATAGCTTCTATATCATCAGAATCTTTAACTTTCTTCAAGTTCTCAATATCTTCTTCAACTTTTGCTTTTTCTTCACTGCTAATTTTATCTCCTAAATCAGCTAAAGTTTTTTCGCAATTATATATTAAACTTGCAGCATTGTTTTTAGCTTCTATTCCATCTTTTTGTTTTTTATCTTCTGCAGCATGTGCTTCTGCATCTTTTACAGCTTTTTCGATGTCTTCATCTGACAAGTTAGTACTTGCTGTTATAGCTATATCTTGGCTATTTCCTGTTGCCATATCTTTTGCAGATACATGAACTATACCATTTGCATCTATATCAAATGTAACTTCAATTTGAGGAACTCCTCTTGGTGCTGCTGGAATTCCTGTTAATTGGAATCTTCCTAATGTTTTATTATATGCAGCCATTTCTCTTTCACCTTGTAATACGTGAACTTCAACTGATGTTTGACCATCTGTTGCTGTTGAGAATACTTGTGATTTTTTAGTTGGTATTGTTGTATTTCTTTCAATTAATTTTGTAAATACACCACCATATGTTTCAATACCCAATGATAATGGTGTAACATCAAGTAATACTAAATCTTTAACATCTCCTGATAATACTCCACCTTGAATTGAAGCACCAATAGCAACACATTCATCAGGGTTAATTCCCTTATTTGGCTCTTTTCCTGTTATTTGTTTAACTGTTTCTTGAACCATAGGTACTCTTGTAGATCCTCCAACTAATAATACTTGATCAATTTCACTTGCAGTTAATCCTGCATCTGATAAAGCTTGGTTTACAGGTCCTGTAGTACTACGTACTAAATCTCCAATTAACTCCTCAAATTTAGGTCTTGTTAATGTAATATCTAAATGTTTTGGTCCTGTACTATCAGCTGTGATAAATGGTAAGTTAATGTTTGTTTGTTGCATTCCTGATAATTCAATTTTTGCCTTTTCTGCAGCTTCTTTTAATCTTTGCATAGCACTTTTATCTGTTGATAAATCTATTCCGCTTTCTTTCTTAAATTCAGCTACTAAATATTTCATAATAGCTTCATCAAAATCATCTCCACCTAAGTGATTATTTCCACTTGTAGCTAAAACTTCAAATACGCCATCACCAATGTCAAGTATTGAAACATCGAATGTTCCTCCACCTAAGTCATAAACCATAATTTTTTGGTCTTTATCTTCTTTGTCAACACCATAAGCTAAAGCTGCTGCTGTTGGTTCATTTATAATTCTTAAAACCTCTAATCCAGCAATTTTACCAGCATCTTTAGTTGCTTGTCTTTGAGAATCACTGAAATATGCAGGAACTGTTATAACAGCTTGTGTTACTTTTTGTCCTAAATAACTTTCAGCATCTGCTTTTAATTTTTGTAAAATCATTGCAGAAATTTCTTGTGGAGTAAATTCTTCTCCATCAATATTTACTTTTTCTGCTGTTCCCATTTTTCTTTTAATTGATATAACTGTTTTATCTGGGTTTGTTACTGCTTGACGTTTTGCAATTTGTCCTACTAATCTTTCCCCATTTTTTGAAAATGCAACAACTGATGGTGTAGTTCTATTTCCTTCTGGATTTGGAATTACAACTGGCTCTCCACCTTCCATAACTGCTACACATGAATTTGTTGTTCCTAAGTCTATTCCTATAATCTTTCCCATTTTAAAATCCTCCTTCAAAATCTATATAGAATAAATTAAAAATATTTTAATCTTTTATTCTTTTGTATATATATCAACTAATAGTTTAACTATTAGATAATAACTAGTTAGCCACAACGACTAAAGAATGTCTTATAACTTTATCACCAATCATATATCCTTTTCTGTATTCTTCTTTTATTTCTTGAACACCTAAATTAGGATCTACAACAGATGTAATTGCTTCATGTAGTTCAGGATTAAATTGCTTTCCTACAGACTCAATTTCAGTAACACCATTTGATGTTAAAACATCTTTAAATTGTTTTAAAACAAGTTCAATTCCTTCTTTAAATTTTTCATCTTCAGTTTTTGTTTGAACTGCTTTTTCCAAATTATCTATAATTGGTAAAAATGATGAAACAATATCGCCCATTATTGAGCTATATAAATTTTCTCTTTCTTTGCTACTTCTTTTTTTAAAGTTATCAAACTCTGCCATTAATCTTTTGATTCTATCGTCTTTTTCTTCAATATCTTTTTTCTGAGTTTCAATTAAAACTTTAATTTTTTCTAAATCCTTCTTATTTTTTAAATCTGCCATTTCTCCGTTAGACTCAATATTTTCTTCATTTATTTCGTCCATTATATTCCTCCTTTTTCGATAAGTTTTTGTATATATCTCATTACTGAAATAACTTTAGAATAATTCATTCTTTTAGGTCCTATGATTCCAATTGTACCTATATCATTATCATCACCTTTTAAAGTAACAATACTGAAATCTTTTAAGCTTTCATCATTAAGCTCTTCTCCTATATAAACATTTATATCTTTTGAAATTTCGTTATTTAATAAATCAACAACCTCAGCCTTATTTTCCAGAATATTAATAAAATTTCTCGCTGTTTCAGCCTTTCTTAGCTCTGGTAAATCAAATGACTTATTGGTTCCCTCTAAATAAAGTTTTGATTCTTCATTAATAACTTTATTTAATTGATTTATAATAGCTCTAATCATATTGGCACTTGATTCCATTTCTGAGAAAATATATTCATCTATAGGTTCATTTATTTGCTCTAATGGTTTTCCTTGTAACTTACTATTAAATAATAAATTAATAGTTTCTATCTGATCTTCATATATATCTTCTTCAAAATTTATAATTGTTTCTTTAATCATACCAGTATTAGTTAATATTACTGCCATAAGCATTCTATTTCCAAGTAAAATAAATTTAATTTCTTTAATTATTTGCTTAGTAACTTTAGGACCTATAGCCACTGTTGTATAATGAGTCACTTCAGATAATGTATTTGTAGCAATTTTAATCAAATCCTCAATTTGACTTGCTTTAATTTGTAGTTTATCTCTTATATATGTTATTTCTTCCATGCTTATATTATCTTCTTTCAACAACTCATCAACATACAATCTATAACCTTTTACTGATGGAATTCTTCCACTTGAAGTATGTGTTTTTTCAAGATAACCACCCTTTTCAAGTTCAGACATTTCATTTCTTATTGTTGCACTACTATATTCTAAGCCTTTTTTCTTAGATATGCTTCCTGAACTTACAGGCTCCGCTGTATTTACATATTCATCTACTATTGCTTGTAAAATACGTTTTTTTCTGTCATCTAACAATTTTTTCACCCTCTTTTTAGCAGTCTTTTTATCTGAGTGCTAAACTGTGTATATATTATATCCAAAAACGATGAATGTCAATACCTAATTTAAGTAATTTTGTGAATTTTTTGTGTACAAGTTACTATTCACAAATAAGAATCAATTTAATTTACTACAATAGGATATGTAGATATATATATTAAAAAAAATGACGCGCAGTTTGGGAGCTTTTAGATAAGCTCTTAATACCACAAACTTAAAACGAGGGCACTTCCACTCTCACACCACCTTGTATGGGCGACCAGCAAGTCATGTATTTTTAATATATATATCTACATATCCGGCCTCTATAAAAACATTAAATAAAAAAATATAACGCGCAGTTTGGGAGCTTTTAGATAAGCTCTTAATACCACAAACTTAAAACGAGGGCACTTCCACTCTCACACCACCTTGTATGGGCGACCAGCAAGTCATGTATTTTTAATATATATATCTACATATCCGGCCTCTATAAGAACATTAAATAAAAAAACATCCAAAAAAAAACTGGAATAAAATCCCAGCTTTACTTGAATAGCCATACTAAAACTATTATGACTATTATTGATAATATGGCCCGAGCTCCGATTCTCGAAACTCCATGGGCAGTAAAAATCCCCATTATCAGCTCTCCAATCCATCTAAAGATGGGAGCAAATAAGAGATTCCAACCAGCTCTTATGAAAGCAATAACAGCCCATATTATCAAAAATGCTATAAAGTATCCCATGAAAGGATACCCCCTTTCTACTTGTAGTTTTAATTTAGCATACAATTATATTTTACCATTATTTTTTATTTATGTCAACTAATTAAACCTACTACAATTCCTATTAGAGCTCCAACAACCACTTGCATTGGCGTATGCCCTAATACTTCAACTAATCTCTCAGAAACTTCAACTCCAGTTAAACCAGGAGTTTCAACAATTTTATTTAATAATTTTGCTTGTTTTCCAGCAGCTCTTCTAACACCAGCTGCATCATACATAACAATACAAGCAAAAATAAGTGACATTGCAAACATTGGAGATTGAACTCCAAATTCTTTTCCTATCATCGTTGAAAGTGTTGTTACTACTGCTGAATGAGAGCTAGGCATACCTCCTGCTCCCATAATTCTTTTAAAGTTAAATTTCTTTGTTTTTACCAAATCAAATATTACCTTGAAAGCTTGTATAAAAAACCATACACCAATCGGTAAAATTATAAATTTATATTCTTGAAAAAATTCCTCCATTAAAAACTCCTTTTATTGCTCTATTCACATTAATTAGTTTCAAATTTCTCTTCACTAAAATTATCTTTTCCATCATTTATTAGTATTGTAATTCTTTTCTCTGCATTTTCTAAAATTTCACTGCATTTTTTTGATAGTTTCATACCTTCTTCAAATTTTTCAACAGCCTTATCTAAATCTAAATCATTTTTTTCTAATTCATTAGCAATTTCTTCTAACTTTTTCATAGCTTCTTCAAAATTAATATCTTTCTCACTCATCTCAAAAAACCTCTCTTATTATTTTGTAAATTTACCTGTTTTTGGGTCAACTGTATACCATTGTAAAACCAATGATGTTTCAGCATCCATAACTCTTATTACATATGTACCATTTGGATTAATTTGCTCTATTTTAAAACTAACATTTGCATTATTTCCATAATCCTTTTTTACAATTTCAATTGCCTTTTCCTCATCAGTTTTTTCTTGTATTTCCGAATTTTCATTCTCTATTTTATTTTCTACAATATTATTTGCAGTATTATTCTCGATTTTGTTATTATTATCAACTTTATTATCAACCATATTGTTAATTGTGTTTACTTCATTTTTTATAATATTTTCATCATCATTATTATTTAATTCGTTTTTTGTTGAATTTTCAATATTGTTTGTAATAACCTGATTAGAACTAGCATTATAAGTATTTTTATTTAACAAAGTATATACTAAAAAAAATCCAACCATAATTATTATAATAACTAATATTGAAACAATTACTTTCGTTTTTTTCTGCATATGTATTCCTCCCTATTTTCCACAAATCCTTGCTTTTGAAACTCCATCAATTAATCTTATGTTTATTTCATCATCAATATTCAAATCATTAACAGATTTCACAACAATATCATTTTTTTCTATTATTGAATATCCTCTTGTTAAAGTTTTAAGTGGACTTATATTATCTAATTTTGTAATTAATTCAACCATTTTAGTCCTACTACTTTGTATTTTATTATTCATATTTAATTGCATAGATTTATTTATATTATCTAAATATACATATTTATCTTGAATATTTTGTAATGGATCCTTAAAAGCTTTATGCATCATACACTTCTCATATCTTAATCTCATTACTTCAATTTTCTTTTTTAATGAATTTTTATATCTAAAATTATAATTATCCAATTTCATTAAAACATCAGATATATTTGGAACAGCAAGCTCTGCTGCTGCAGATGGTGTAGGAGCTCTTAAGTCTGCTACGAAATCTGATATTGAAAAATCTGTTTCATGTCCTACAGCAGATATTACTGGTAGTTCGGAATCAAAAATAGCTCTAGCAACTATTTCCTCATTAAAAGGCCACAAATCTTCCAAAGATCCTCCACCTCTAGCTAAAATTATAACATCTGCTAAATTACGTTCATTCATTATTTTAATTGCATTTGCAATCTTTACAGAAGCTCCCTCTCCTTGAACTGGAACTGGTAGGAGCCTTATATGTACATTTGGATTTCTTCTTGTTGAAACATTAATAATATCTCTTATAACTGCACCAGTATTTGAAGTTAACACACCTATACATTTTGGCATTTTTGGAATAGACTTTTTATATTTTTGATCAAATAATCCTTCTTTTTCAAGTTTTGCCTTTAACTCCTCATATGCTACATGTAAACTTCCAAGACCATCTTCTCTCATGCCTTTACAATATATTTGATATACTCCATCTCTTTCATAAACAGAAACTGTTCCAAGAATAATAACCTTCATACCATCTCTTGGAACAAAATTTAAATTTGAAGTATATGATTTAAACATAATGCATTTTATTAATGAATTTTCATCTTTTAAAGTAAAATACATATGTCCAGTATAATGATGTTTAAAATTAGATATTTCACCTTTTATCAACACATTATTTAAATATTCATCTTTATTAAATTTATCTTTAATATATAAATTCAATTCTGTAACTGTAATTGGATTATATTCCATTTTAAGCCTCTCTATTCTTCTGCTAAATTATTGTCTTTTACAACACTTGCTAAAACACCATTTATGAATGAAGCTGATGTTTCATCTCCATATTTCTTAGCTAATTCAACCGCTTCATTAATAGAAATTTTATATGGTAATTTTTTATAAATTATCTCATAAATTGCAATTTTTAAAATTGACATATTAATCTTTGATATACGACTAATATTCCAATCTGATTTTAAATTTTTAGATATTTCCTCACTAATTTCAGACTCAAGACTAATAATTTTCAAAACATCTTCTTTAATTTTATTTTTCTCAACTTCTTTAAAGTCACCATTATCTAAAAATATATTAATTTGATTCAAATCCTCGCTTTTTTGAACTTCTAAACTATAAATTAATTTAAACATTTCTTCTCTAATTTCTGATTTATTCATTAATTACATCCCTCTCTACATTTTGTCTATTAAGTTCTTTAGTGTTTCTTTTACATTTTCTTTATTCTTTTGAATATAGTTTCCAGACCAAGCACCTAGTACTATAAATATTATTGCAATAATAAATCTATATAAACTAGTACAAGCTAGGACTAAAGCTATTATTCCTCCAATAATTCCTCCACCATATCTTTGAAAAAAACTCTTGAATCCATCCATTGCAAATTACCTCCAAAAAATTAATTTTCTTCATTTTTTTCTACTTCAACTAAATTCTTCTTTTCAATATTTGACTCATTTAATTTAACAGATTCCTTTTTATTAATCTTTTCTATTTCCTTTTCATTACTATCAATTTTAATATTAACTTGTTTAACTTCTAAACCAAAGTTATTTTTTATTTCATTTTTTATTTTTAACTGTAAATCTAATGTTAAATTTCTAACATTTAGTGCTCTATCAAGCATTATAGCTATGTAAATACTTAAGTTATTAGCAGGATCTATATCTACAGTAACTTTAATATCATTACTATAATTCATATCTTCTCTAACAATATTTTTTACAGCATTTTCAATTGCTGTTTTAGAAATTAAAAGTCTGCCAGATTCATTTTCTAATAATATATCTGTTGCTGTTGACTTCTTTATTTGTTTTCTCCTTCTAAAAAATAAACATCTTATAGAAAGCAAAATACACATTATTGAAATTCCTAATACAGTTATTGTTAATGCAGTATCATTTAATATGTAATCTATACAAAATTTTATTTGCTCAATATTAATTATGTTAAAAATTATTAAGCATATACATATTGATATTACTAAAATTAATAGTGAATATAAAATTAAAACAAACTTTTCTAATATTTTCATAAAAACCTTCTTCATTATTTCAATTAAATTTTATCCAATAATATTGCATAATAGTAAATTTTTACATTATTTATATACAAAAACTAAATTGAGCCAATTTGGTATGAGCTCAATTTAGTTTTGTAAATTATTCTGTTATGTTTTTATCTATATTTGTATTAACACCTTGAACATGAACATTTACCTCTGTAACTTTTAATCCAGTCATAGTTTCAACAGCTTTTTTTACTTTTGTTTGAATCTCAAAAGCTATTTCTGGTATTCTTACACCATATTCAACTATAATATTTACATCTATTTTTGTTTCTTTATCTGTAACAACAACTTTTATTCCTTTAGCTAGGTTTTTCTTCCCACTTAAAACTTCGCCAATTCCACCAGCAAATCCTCCTGACATTTCATATACACCCTGTATTTCAGAAACAGCTTTACCAGAAATTACTGCTACTACTTCATCAGCAATTTTTATTTTATTATTATTAACATCATTTACAACAATTTCATTAGCTTCAACATTAGCTATCTCATTATTCTTATTCTCGTTATCCATAAAAATACCTCCTATGATATATTTTGCACCATAAGTATATCAATTTATACTAAATAATACAAGCATTTATTTACATTTTTTTGTATTTAAATAAAGCTGTAAATTACAATATAACGAGCCGGATATGTGGATATATATATTAAAAATTGTTCCTTACTGGTCGCCCGTACAAAGTAGTAAATTCATAATTAATCTAATAATAATATTGCAATTTTCAACATTGCTCAATTTTTTAAATATAACATGTATAATAATTATAAAATTATTAATCGTGACTCCTAAATAAATTCACTCCATACCATATTAGCAAAATCAATACCTTTATCTGTTAATTTAATATTCCCATTTTCTATTTTAATTAAACCTTGATTTGTTAATTTTTCAATTTGTTTAGCATACATCTTTGTTGGATTTTCATTAAAAATCTTATAGAAACTATCTATATTAACACCTTTTAACATTCTAAGTCCTAAAATAATAAATTCATTTTCTTTAGATTTTACATCTTGAATTTCATTTATTTCAACATTTTTCTCAAAATCCCTATTTTTTATATTGCTAATATATTTAGAAATATCACAGATGTTGGAATATCTAATATCATTAAAATAAGAATGTGCAGATAGCCCAAATCCCAGATATTCATGCTGTTTCCAACAATCAGTATTATGTTTTGATTCAAAACCACTTTTAGCAAAATTAGATATTTCATAATGATTATAACCATTTTGCTCTAAAGTTCTTTTAACAGTCCAATACATATCTCGCTCTAGTTCATCTTCTAAAACATTAATTTTTCTATTTTTAACCATCTTCTCCAATTTAGTTCCTTCTTCTAATATTAAAGAATAAACAGAAATATGCTCTGGATTTTTTTTGATTATCTTATCTAAGCTTTCAACAACATCATCTATTGTTTGAGTTGGTAGACCAATCATCAAATCAACATTTACATTTTTAAATCCCACACTTCTTGCAATATCATAAACATTTTCAAATTCATTAAAATTATGAATTCTTCCAATTAAATTTAATAACCTGTCATTTGTAGATTGTAACCCTATACTTAATCTATTAATTCCTATTTCTTTGTACTTTTTCAATTTATCAATATTTGCTGTTCCAGGATTTACCTCTATTGTCATTTCACATTTTTTATCAAAATTAAACTTATCTTTTAAAGCAGAGATAATCAATTCTATATATTTTTCATCAATTATTGATGGAGTACCTCCTCCAATATAAATTGTTTTAATCAATACCTCTTTATTATTTACATTACAATTTTTTATTTCTTCTATTAAGCAATCTACATATTCTTTATATAAATTAGCATTTGTTTCAAAAGAGCAAAAATCACAATAAAAACATTTTCTTTTACAAAATGGAATATGTATATATATACCTATATTTTTCAATTTATCTCACCTTTTCAATTATTTCTCAGCTCTTCAGCAAATTTTGAAATAGCAGTTAATCTATGGCTTACTCCAGATTTTGAAATTGTGTTATCCATCAAAGCTACAATTTCTGTTAAAGATGCCTCTGGATGCTCTAGTCTAATGTTAGCTATTAACTGCAGATTCTCAGATAATTCACCAAACTTTTTCTTAGCTTTAATATATTTAATATCTTCTATTTGTTTTTGACCAGCCTGAATTGTCTTAGTAAAATTAGCAGTTTCGCAATTAACTAATCTATTTAAATTATTGCTTGTATCTCTTAATACTCTAGCTTCTTCAAATTTAAGCACAGCATTATTTCCACCAATAAAAGCTAAAAATTTAGAAATTTCTTCTCCTTCTTTTATATAAAGTGCAAAAGATTTTTCTTTAATTAGTTTTTTAGTATTAATCATATAGCTTCTCAAAATTTCATAAATAATATTTAAATTGCTTTCATTATTAAAATTAAGCTCTAAATGATATTTTTTTTCTGGATTATTTATATATCCACTACCTAAAAAAACACCTCTTATTAAAGCTTTATCTAACGAATCATTCCTATTATATTCATTAAGAATAAGCATATTTTTACAATAAGAAAGATTCAAATCATCAATATTTATATCAGAAATTTTATATTCAATTGAAAAAATTTTTCCTTTAATTTCAATTTTATAATCATCTATATTTATATTTTTTAAAAGTTTAGCAAATCTATTAATGTTATATTCATTTTCTGTTGAAAATTTATATTTTCTACCAATTCTACTAGAATTAGAGCTAATAAGATAACCTGCAAGTTCATATCTTACTTGATCTTTCTTTGCTAAATTACTAGTCTTGCTAAGCTCTTCTTTAACTTGAGATGAAAAAGACATATCTTACCTCCTAATTGTAGAAACAACAATTCTATCATTTCCACCTAAATCTTTTTTTGAATATATATCAGAATAACAATTATTTTTCTTTAATAATTTAATAACAGAATCTCTTTGATCATATCCAATTTCTAAGAATAGCATTCCATTGTCTTTCAGATATAAATTAGCATTATCTGCAATTAATCTATAAAATTCTAAACCATCAGCACCTCCATCTAAAGCTAAATGTGGTTCATTTTTTACTTGAATATCTAATTGATTAATAACATCAGACTTAATATATGGAGGATTAGATACAATAATATCAAATTTTTCAGCTTTAAACTTCGCAAAATTTTCGAACATATTTGATTCTATAAAATTCATTTTTCTATGAACTAAATTTCTTTCTGCATTTAATTTAGCAATTTGTAATGCCTTACAACTAATATCACTTGCAAAAACTTCAGAGCCTTCAATATATTTCGCAAGTGCAATTCCAATTGCCCCACTTCCAGTACATAAATCTAATATTTTACATTCTCTATCTTTATATTTTTCAATAACTTCTTCTACCAAAATCTCTGTGTCAGGTTGTGGAATCAAGACATTTTCATCAACATAAAATTCTAATCCCATAAATTCTTGTCTATTAGTTATGTATTGAACCGGAATACCTTCAACAACTTTATTAAGCAATTCTTTATATCTATTAACTTTATCTATTTCAATTATATCTTCATAATGATATACAACACTTTCTCTACTTATATCACATAAATATTCGATTAAAATTTTCGAAATAATAGAGCTGTCTTCAATATTATTATCTTCCAAATATTTTCTTCCCAAATTAACTAGCTCTTTAAATAACATTAAAAACATCTCCTTTCATTTTTGTGTAGCCATTTTTATATAATAGGAAATATCTAATTTTAATATATTATATAGTTTTCAATATTACTCACGAGTAAAATAATACTTATATGTATATTGAACTTTCCTTTAAAAATAAAATATTTATTTTCACATTGAGTTGCAAAACTTAAAGTTTCATATTATTTCCCATTACATAAAAAAATCCCCCGCTTTAGCCGTAATCTTAAGTGAAATTTTAAGGACCTGCTTTCACACAGGTGGGTATCTTGTTAAATGCTCCTGGGCTTCTTGATTCTTGTCAAGCTTGCACGCCACATTTAAAGGCAGATTCCCGTTTAATCCGCGTTGGTTCTAAAATTTCAGTCTACACGTACTATGCAGGGATTTATTTTTTTATTAAATATATACTATCATATTTAAATTTTCATTTCAAGCATTTTTAATAATTTTTTTTATACATTTTTTACCAAGTATTACTATTCATAGCAAAATATAAATTAAATTTAGTAGAGTAGGATATGTGAATATATATATTAAAAAAAGTGACGCGCAGCTTGGGAGCTTTTAGAAAATATCCTAATACCACAAAACTAAAACAAGGGCTCTACAGCTTTCACACTACTTTGTATGGGCGACCAGCAAGGAACGTATTTTTAATATATATATTCACATGTCCGGCTTCTTCTAGTAATTTTATATATAAAAAAGTACGTGCAACCAGCAAGTCACGCATTTTTAATACATATATTCACATATCCGGCTTATAAAAAAGTACCAAATAATTACCATAATGATTCTAATTTATACTCATTTTCTAACTTTTCATTCAAATAAATTTTAGTAATCAAATCCAGCTCTTTTAATGATTCTTCAGGAATTTCAAAAGAAAATATTTTCTTAGGATCTGCAAAACAAATAAACCTTATAGCATCATATGTTGTAGGACAAATAGATATTGCAGATTTATCCGCTCTACCACAATTTTCACATTTTACCGAATTATCTCTAATGCTAAAATATTTTATATTATCATTTTTTCCACATTCTTTGCATTTATTTATCTGAGGTCTAAAACCAATAATACTTAATAATCTCAACCTAAAAACAGATAAAACTAAATCTAAATTTTTATCTGTTTCAGAAATAATATACAATGTATTTAATAATAATTGCAAAATCCTATATGTATTTTGGTTTTCATCAGTAATGTCATTAACTATTTTTGAAATATGAACTGCATACTTTAGCTTGTCCAAATCAGTTCTTAAATTATAAAAAACCTCTATAGTTTCGCATGAGTTTATTTTATATGAATTAACACCTTTATAAATCATATAATCGCCAAAACATAAATATTGAGTTCCTGCCATAAGAGAGCTATTATTTCTTCTAGCTCCCTTAGCAGCACATCCTATTTTGCCAAAAGGAGTCAACAATGTTACCATTTTATCAAAATCGCCCATATTATTTTCTAATAATATTATTCCCTTTGTTTTCAAACTCCCCATATTCATTCACCTTAGTATTTTCTAAATCTTTATTTAAAATATTTTTTTCCATATTTTCAAACTGTAATAATTCTAGAAAAGTATCTATATTACCAGTATTCTTAAAAGTATTCCATGCCATTTGTTTTATCATATGAATCATCTCCCTAATTGATATCGTAAATTATGTTTAATTTATATATCCATATCTTTTGCTTTTTTCAATATTTTATTCATTATTGTAATTTAAATTTTTTAATAAGACTATCATTATTTAACCAATCTTCTTTAACTTTTACCCAAACTTTTAAGTTTATTTTCATATCCAACATCTTTTCCAAATCAGCTCTAGCATAAGATGCTATTCTTTTGAGCATATTCCCATCTTTTCCTATAATAATGCCTTTATGAGAATTCCTTAAACAATATATTGTTGCTTCAATATCATAAATCGGTTCACCGTTTTGTTGTTGTTCGCTCTTTCATTTTTTCTGTTTCAACATAAATTCCGTGTGGAACCTCATCATTTAATAGTCTTAAAGCCTTTTCTCTGATTATTTCTTCAACCAATTGTCTTAATGTTTGATCTGTATATTCATCTATATCATAATATGCAGGACCTGGCTTAAGATGTTTACTTATTTCATCAATAATCTCTTCTAAATTAATATTTTTCTCAACAGATACTGGTATTATAGCTTCAAACTCATATTCATTTTTATATAAATTTATTAATTCTGCTATATGCTCTCTATTTACCAAATCTATTTTATTTATGATTAATATAGTCTTCTTTCTTGATTCTTTAATTTTTTCAAGAATTAACCTATCACCTTTTCCTATATCTTTTGATGTTGCATCTATTACAAATAAAACTATATCAACATCTGGAACAACTCCAAAAGCAGTTTCAACCATTGTATTACCCAATTTTGATTTTGGCTTATGAATTCCAGGTGTGTCAATAAATATTATTTGTAAATTATCTCTATTAACAATTGCCCTTATTGCATTTCTGGTTGTTTGTGGCTTATTTGCAATAGCTGAAACTTTTTCTCTAACCAAACTATTCATTATACTAGACTTACCAACATTGGTTCTTCCCATCATTGAAACAAATCCAGATTTAAATTCTTCGTTCATAAAATCCCCTATCTTGTTATATTTAATTTTCCCAATATATTTTCCTCTTTTGCTCTCATAACAGATTTTTCTTCATCATTCATATGATCATAGCCCATTAAATGATAGAAACTATGAACTACCATATATGCAAGCTCTCTTTCAAAACTATGACCATATTCAATAGCCTGCTCTTTAACTCTATCTATAGAAATAATCATATCTCCAAGAACATCATGTACAACATTATTTTGTTTTTCAATCATTTCATCAATTTCATATTTTTCAAACATAGGAAATGATAATACATCTGTTTCTTTATCTATATTTCTATATTGATTATTAATTGATCTAATATATGATGGACAAGTTAAAGTAACACTTACATATAACCCTAGTTTGTCCATATTTTCTTCTTTAAAGCATTTTTTAAGTACTAACTTTATTAAATCTTCATACTTTGGATTTTCTTCTGTTTCAACATAATTTATTTCCAATATATCATCCATTATTTTTTCTTCACCTTTGCTTTAGATCTTGCTTTTTCTTTACTTTTTTTAACTAATATTAAGTCTTGTACATAGATTCCATCTTTCAATGTAGTAGCTTTATTAGGCATTTTTTTCATAATTCCAAAATCAACTAATTTTGCTTTATAAAAAGATATTATTTTTGAATATTTATTTACATTTTTATTTACTTCTCTTAGTTCATTTTTTATAAATAGGATTTCTGTCTGTTTTTCACGCTCTTCTTTATCAGATATTTGCTCTATTTCCTGATACCTCTTCCAAAATGCTCTATAATTATTTTTTTCATCAATATTATCCCAATAAACTTTTGTTGATAATATTTTTAGATTAAATTCTTTTATAAATCTTAATAATAAGCTATATGCTCTTTCTTTTTTCTTAATATTTCTTGTATCAACAATCAAGTTTCTTAGATCATTTAATAGCTTATTATAACATTGTTCAGCAACTCCTAATGGTAAACTATGTGTAAACAATCTTCTACTTAAACCTAAAAGTAGCATATTTTTCTCTATCACATCATTTTGATCTAATCTATTAACATTCAATTTTTTAAGCTCTTCATATTCTTCATTTATTTCAACATAAATTTCTTTTGAAGGATTTTGTTCAATTTTATTTGGTAATACATCTGAAATATATTCATCTAATGTTGAATATATTCTATTATATATATCATTTTTCTCATTATCAGAAAGATTTTCCAATAATCTAACTGAATATTGTTTTATTAAATTTTTATATAATGAATCTAATTTTTCATAGTAAAAATTATTAAATTTATTAATTAACTTATTTTTACCTGTTGCCTTAACATTTTCATTATCAAGCTCTAATAAAAATTTTTGCTTTTGATTTTTATATTCTGTATAATCAGTATCTTTTATATGTATTACATTATAATATCTTGATAATGCATTTTTTTCAAATTCTGTAGCAGAATTATTTTTTACTTTTTTATATATCGCTTCTATGATATTTTTATCAATCGCATCTAAATACAAGGAATATGATTCTTCGAATTTTTTTAAGTATATTCCTTTTCTATCACTATTTTTTTCATTTTGAATATAATTTTCATAATTCTTAAGCATATTATTTCTTTTTATGGAAATTAATACACTATTTAACCCCATTTTACTTGGAGCCAATATCTTATTTAATTTTTTTGTAATCTTAGAAAAAAATGTTTTTTCCGTATCATAAACTCTTAAGCTTTTTTCCTCCATGGTATTCATCCTTTCATAATGATAATTTCTCTTCTGTTCCAATATCTTCAAGTACCTCATATGTCACTTCAACCTCTATATATTCAGTACTTTCATTGGTGTTTATATATTCATTAACAATACCTTCATTTTTGCCAATTTTATCTTCTAGTTTGTGTTTTGCTTCATTTATTGCTTGCTCTTTTGCTTCATCCTTTGTATATTCTTTTTCTTCTTCTATATTTTCATAGTTAGTATTTACCACAAATTTAAATGGCAAATAAAAATTTGAAGATATCTTTAATTTTTTTTCCGTACTTATTGTATCATAAATTTCAAATTTTGAAAGCTTTTTATAGAAATTTATTGCAAAATTGTTAATGTTTACCGAATATTTTTTTTCTGAATTACCAGTTTGCTTTCTAATTTTTTGTTTATAATACACTTTTGCTGTTTCAGAATACCAAACTTTACCTGTAACCTTACCTGTTGCGTGAACATATCTAGTTCCCGTATATTTACCTTCTAACCAGCCTGCAACTAGTACTGTTCCTTTTTTTATTACATCTCCTTCTTTAACTTGTAAAGTTCCATTTTGTGCATAAATTTTTTCAATCATAGCATCTTTAGTTGCAACAATATTACAGTACTCATTTTTATCAATAACCTTTGGAGCAAGATCTGATTCAACAACCTCTATTCTAACATTTGTTCCAGATATTTTTATTCCAACCCAGGAAATATCAGCTCTTTTTAATCTGATTTTCTCAACAATATCATTTGGATTGATTTTACTTTTTAATTTACCAATTTCCAATCCTTCTTGCTTTATTATATCCATAATTTCATTGCTGGCAATTGTGTTATTACCAACAATTTCAATGTTCCATACAAATTTTGATAAACTTATAAGAGCTACTAATACTAAAATTAAAGCTATAACAAAAACTTTCCTCTTTTTATATTTATTTAATAAAAAAGGCAAACCCTTTTTTTGCTTTATTTTTATTTTACATTTATTTTTTTTCACAATTCTAGCAATATTTTTAAATTCCTTCACAGGTATATCAGCATATATTAGAGTTGAATTTGCCCTTTTCATATTTAATAAATTTATATTATTTTTTTGACAAGAATTTATGACTTTTTCAATATAAAAACCTTCTATAACAACATACACATATCCATTTATAATAGTATGAACTTTTTTCAAATACAAATTAAATCCTCCTAACCCTCAATTTCTTCAAAATCAATACTATCAATTTTTCCTTCTATAACAATATCATCTTTCGTCATTTCTTCCATTTTAAGTTCAAATCCATTTATATTTATTATTCCAATACTTGTATTTATTCTTATGAAAAAATCTTGATATTCTAAAATATTCTTATAATTTTCAATCATTAATTTTTTAAATCCCAAATTTGTTAATTTAGGAATTGTAGAAGTTACTTCCTCTGGTATTTCTAAAGCTCTATTTATCTTTGCTAATCTAGTTTTCCTCATAAAAATCAATCCTTTCTTGTTACCTTTCAAATTCATCTAAAGATTTAAATTCATATCCATTATTTTTCGCTTCTTTAATTACACTATCTAAAATGTTAGCATTATCCTTTGAATTAGAATGTAATAATATTATTGCTCCATTATGAAGATTATCTAATACTTTAGATTTCCCATATGCTTCTCTTCCCTGTTTATTTTCATCCCAATCATCATATGCAAGAGACCAAAGAACAGTCGTATATCCTAATGAATTAGTATAACTTATTGTTCTTTCACTAAATTCACCCTTAGGAGGTCTTATATATTTCATTTCATATCCAAATTTCTCGTAAACGGCTGTATGTAAGTTCATGACCTCTTTTTTTATTGTATCAAGCTCAATCTCCGGCATACTTTTATGATTAACAGTATGATTACCTAGAGGCTTAATGTCAAAAAAATAATTGTTTTAAATCAATATTCTATTGTTTGTTAGCTACAACTGGATGCTCAAAAGTTAATTTAATCCTTATGTTTTTTTCTTTATCAAACTCTATTTTTTCAATTAGTTGTTCCAACATAATTTTATTTAGCTTTTCCAATTTTAAGAACTCGTTTGCTATTTGTTTTATTTTTTTAAAATCTATTTTAGGAGTTTTCTCGTTGTTTTGATTTAAAGTGTTTTCTGTTTGTTTTATTTCTTTTAAGATTTTGTCTCTTTGCTTTTGCATTTTTTCGTAAATCACTTTAAAATCTTCAACTTGTATTACTTTGTTTATTTTGTCTTGATAGATTTCTTCAATGTTTTGCTCTACCTGTTTTAATTCTTCCTTTAAATTTTTCAAAATATTTTTTAATAAATTATCTTTTGATTTTGCTTGTAGTCTTGCTTCCTCGTAAACCTGTTTTATTTCATCTTCTGTCATATCTATCTTTTCTAATTCGTTTTTTATTTGTTGTTTTACTGCTTCTTCTATTAAATTTGCAGATATTTGCTTACAATCACAGAGTCCACTATAATTATTCCTTTTAGAGCAAATAAAATAAGTACCCCTCCAGACGCTTCCATCTTTTCTTTTTTCTTCTCTACATCTTAGAGTTGCTTTATTACCACATTCTCCACAATATACTAATCCTTTTAGTTCATGGTCATATTTTCTATCTCGTACTTTTGTATAACCATTTAATTTTTCTTGTACTTTATTCCAAGTTTCTATATCAATTAGTGGTTCGTGCATATTTTCTAAAACAATATGTTCCTCTTTTTTAGTGCATCTTACTTTTGCAATTTTATGGCTTACCTTTTGAAACTTTCTTCCAACAACACTTCCGAAGATAAACTTCGTTTCTTAAGATTTTTCCAATTTGAGCTCTTAACCACACATATTTTCCATTTGGATTTACACTTTTTTTCTTCATATATGTTGGAATTTTTAAATATACTGCTGGTGGTAAAATCTCTCTTCTATTTAGTTCATCTGCAATTTTTATTGTAGACATTCCTTTATTTACATACATATCAAATATTTCTTTTACAATTTGAGAACTATATTCGTCTGGTACTAAATGATTTTTTATTTCAACATCTTTTTTATAACCATAAGGTGGAATTCCTGCTTGATATTCTCCCTTTTCAATTTTTCTTTGCTTAACACTTTTTATTTTGTTAGAAATATCTTGTGCATAGTAATCATTAAAGCTTAGCTTAAATGTTAAAAACTGTAAGCCATCAGGCTTTGATGTATCTACATTATCTCCTATTGCAATATATCTAATATTTTTAGTTGGTAAATATCTTTCTAAATAATATCCTGTATCAATATGGTCTCTGCCAAATCTTGATAAATCTTTTGTTATAATGCAATCTATATTTCCGCTGTTCTATGTCTTGAATCATTTTTTGAAAACCTGGTCTGTTAAAATTAGTTCCTGTAAAACCATCATCAACATATTCTTTAGTTTCAATAAATTCTTCATGTCCTAAAATATAATTATCAATAATATCTCTTTGATTTTCAACACTTTCGCTTTCCCTATCATCTCCATCATCACGAGAAAGTCTAATATATTTTGCAACTCTAATACTTCTATAACTATTTACTCTGTTCATAATTCACTCTCCTTTGTTGAGAGCAAATAGCCTATTTATAGCTTATACTTATTGTAACTTTTATTTTGAAATTTGTCCGCGTAAAATAGGCTTTTATTTTTCATTTATATAATTTATGTACTGCTCTTTTAATAATTTTATAAGTATTTGTTTCAAATTTTCTTTTCCATATTCAATACTAACATTCATAATTTGTTCGTTTTTCATAACTCTCCTTGGTCTTTTTCTAAATTCTATGAGTTTAAAAAATTTTTTATGCAAAACAAAAAGAGCCGTTTGGCTCTTTTTGTTTTGTATATTTTTTCATATTAGAATAATACTACATTGAAAATTGTTAGTCAATGAATGGATTTTGAATAAATTTTGAAATTTATAATAAATTTTTTTAATCCATTATGTTTTTCATATTTTATTTTTTATTTACAAATATTTTTTCTTTTACTTTATTGTAAGTTATTAAAGCATACATACATTCGATTTTCAACCTACTAGCACATATGCTCACAATTTATTATTTACTTAAGAAATTCTTAAGAAGGAATAAACCTCCTTTAATATCTAATACTTGTACTGTATATAATCCATAAATTATATAATCTGACTCAATATTAGAGCACAAACCAACCAGCACTATTGTTGTAATGATTATCATAGTTGTTGTTAAGGTTAGCGAGCGGATTGTTGTTACCATTGTTATTGTAGTTACCACTAGCAACCCAGAAACCACCAGCTTATAAGTTTATTTCTCTATATAAAACATACTTTTCATTAGATTAAATGTATCAGCATGTTTAACATAGCCTGTCCAACCTGCAATACTTCTTTGTATTTCAAGTAATGTAATTTTACCACTTTTTAATTGCTTTGTATACAATTTTAATTTTCTTTTCATTCTATATTTACTTTGATTCCTAATTTTCAATCTATTTTCATTAATTTTATAACCACAAAAATTTACACCTTGTATGTCTTTAAATATTTTCGTTTTAGAATTAAATGTTAATTTTAAATTTGTTTTTGCAAATTCTGATAACATTTTTAAATTATTTTTTGCAATAGTTTTATTTTCACATATTATAACTATATCATCCATATATCTAAAATAATTTTTACATTTTAATACATGCTTTGCATATTGATCTAATTCATTCAAATAAATATTTGCAAACATTTGTGAAGTATAATTTCCAAGTGGTAATCCAGTCATACCCTCTTTTGACATTAAAATTACTTTTGTTAACCATAATAATTCTCTATCTTTAATTTTCCTTTTTATAATATTCCATAAGATTCTTTTATCTATATTTTGAAAATATTTAGCAACATCCATTTTTAATATATAATATTCACTCCATTTGTTTTTAGCAATTTTCATTGCTTTTTGTACATCTTTTGATGCTTTATGCATTCCTCTTCCCTTAATTCCTGCATAAGTTGTTTCTATAAATTGCGGAACAAAATAAGGTTCTATAAAATTTTCTACATACCATTGATGAACTACTCTATCTCTATAGGTAGCTGCCATTATAGTTCTTTCTTTTGGTTCATACACTTTAAAAGATTTGTATGCACCTGGCTTATATCTTCCTAATTTTAATTCTATTTCTAAATTTAAAATTTCATTTTCCAAATTTAACTCAAATAAAATTATCTCTTTTTTCTCTCGCTTACCTCTTCTTGCTTTTTTATGGCTTTTAAGTAATTTTTCAAAAGATACTGCATTATCATAGACATTTCTAATTGTTATAGGCATTTTTATTGACTCCTAACGATTTTATCAATCCTCCTAAAATTTTACCAATTTCAGAAAGTAATTCATTACTATATTTATATTTCTTCATATCTATCCATTTATTATTATACATTATTCGTATGCAAATTCTTTGATAATATATATGACTATCTACAACATTAAATAGTTCTAATCTTTTTCTTTTTTCAACTTTACTTGATAGAAGAATATATTTTAACATTTCGTACATGCTTGTTTTTATTTCTGTTCCAATGCTAAATTTTTCAGTTCTTGGCAATTTTATTAATATTGTTAACATGTATTCTATATATTTCTCTATTTTAGGTATAATTACTAATTCATTTTTACTCATTTTACTTTTTCCTTTTCTATGATTTTTATATATTTTAATTATATATTATTATTTTATAAATAAAAATATATTTTTTACTCTATATAACGAAATAGAGCCCCCTAAATTAGAGAGCTCTATCGTTCAGGTGCAGTATCAGTGGACAGTGCTACTTAAAGCACAAACCAACCAGCACCATAGTCGTAATGACCATCATAGTTGCAGTCAAGGTAAATGCAAGCGAGCGGAAGGAGGTCACCATAGGAATTGCAGCTACCACTAGCAACCCAGAAACCACCAGCCTTTTCGTCGTTTCTCAAAATCTTGTAGGTATTAGCCAAATCACATTTACCTGCAATCTTTCTTGAACCAGTTACCTCAAAATCGTGTCTGGCTTTTTCAGAATTCCAGTAATGTCCTAATTGGGTTGAATCTGTGCATACTGCATAAAAAGAGTCTGCCTTAGACCAACCTTCTTCAACCAAACGATTAATAATTGTTGCCAAGAAGAGTACATACTGTTTTTTAGACCCCAGCTGTACGCCATTCTTGATTGCAAGTTCTTTCAGCTCATTATAGGAATAACCTACTGCAGGCTTACAACCTGCAACAAACTGAAGAGAACCATTTTCATCAATCGACGGATCGCACACCGGAACCTTAAAAGTTTTTACTCCAGCATCAACTGCTTCCTTAAGAAACTCCAAGAATTTCTTTTCAGTTTCACTAGCCGGAGCATATTTCAACATGTCAAAGTAAATCTGACTATCAGAACCTTCAACCGTAATGGTTTCAAACTCTGCAGTCAACTCTGTTTCAGTTGAAATGCCTCCGACCATCAGTTGCTGGAGACACTCCTGAACCTCATCTTTTTCAAGATACTGAGTCAAGATTTTTTCCACCTGTTCCTTTACCATAGACTTCATTGTAAGCACAAGTGCTCCATTAGAATCTTCATTGATAAAGAACTTCTTGCCATTGTGTGTGTGCTGTGTTTCTTTCTGGATTACCGCGTACACTGTTTCAGCTACCTTCGCTGCCTTTCTGTTTCCCAGGTACTCCTGAAGTACCACCTGAATTTCGTTCTTAGCCGTTGCTTTGCTCATAATTGTTTCCTCCTAAAAAATTAAATTTAATTTTTTGCCGAACGAATGAAGTGCATTCTTCCGAATACACTTTAATTATACCACTTTATGTTGATTTTTGCAAATTACTATTTGGTTTAATAACTTTTATATAATCCTATTCAATATAAAATTTAACACATTCGTTATTAAAACAAACATTTCTAATAGCAGGATAGTGATGCAGTATTAATCACATAAACATGTAGAAAAACAAGCTTTCTAGTTCTCTGCTTTTATCTTAAATTTTCTGTAAAAGTGCAGTGCTCTCCATTCTATAGAGTTGCTATTTTTTTATTAAAAACCCATACCACTCTGGAATATTAGCAATAAAATTTAACATTACCTGAATGAATTTTTTTCCACATTTCAACAATTTGAAAATAATGTAAAGAAATATCTTCACAAATAATATTCAATTCTCTTTCCGGAATTTTACTTTTATTATGGCAAAGTATGCAACCTCCTGATTGCGTTAACCATATTTTAGTAGCATTTGATGTTGGATTTCCTTTTGAAATATGAACATGTATAGGTTCATCATTTTCATTCATCCAAAAATAAATTTTATATCCGTTTTACTTCAAAAATATTAGGCAATTTCTAAACCTCCTAATCGTGCGTATTTAAAGAAAAATGAGGCACCATTTTTAGCTATTTCCATAAACTTTTCCTTTTCCTCATCTGAATAATTTCCATCCTCCAAAACAACTTCATAGCTTGGTAGTTCAATCACATAAGTATCAAACCCGTACTCCATTGGTCTTTCAAAAGAAACACGAAGATATTCTTCTCCATTTTCCTTTTTTCCTATATTAGAAAAAACTCCTAATGTCCCATCAGGATATTTTGCAAATTCAAAAGTCATTATAATTCACACTCCTTTTTGTTTATTAAATATCTTGTAATCAGTATAACATATTTTACTCTTTTTAGCTACCAAATTTTCAAATTTATATGAAAACGCAAATTATCGATATATTTTAATGCTCATAATACTATTATACATTTTATCTTATTTGTACTTTTACAAAAAAATTTACTTTCACATTACATTTTAATATTATGTAGCATGAAAGTAAATTCATAATTACTATAATAGGCTAATTTTCTCATAATTTTTATACTTTTTCAACTTTTTCAACTCTGGACATTAAATAATTAGGTGTATGATTACCTACTGTATTTCCATTTTCAATCATTTTTTGAACAAGCTCTGGTTTTGTATTTAAATAATGACCTGTAATAAAAAAAGTAGCTTTAACATCATTTTGCTTTAAAACTTCTAAGATTTTTTCTGTATATCCCGCTTCATACCCAGCATCAAACGTTAAATACAAATATTTTTTTTCTGAATTTCCAATACATAATCCATTATATTTTTCAATTACTCTTTTATTTTCAGACCCTACATCTGGTTGTAAATGATTATCTGATCTTTTAATTCCCCAACATATCTTTTTATTTGTTATATTATTGAAATCCTCTGTTACACCTGAATTTACGCCTATATATCCCCTTTTTGTTTCAGATATGCAAAAAGACAATGTCGCAATAATTGCAAAAATCGACAAAATACTTATGAAAATTGAATTTTTTTTCATCTTTTCCTCCTTTTTCTTACTTTACAAATTAAAAAAATAGTTATATTATAAATTAGCATCAAGTTTTATTAATTTATAATCATTAATAAATTTTGATACAATTTTATGATAGAAATATATTTGTAATATATATATTTATCTTGGAGGAAAATATGTTAAATTTTGTTTTGTGTGATGATAACGAAAATGCTTTAATCAAATTCTCAAAAATGTTAGATTTAATATTTATTAATAATGATTTAAATGGCAAAATTGTTTTCACAACATCTAATCCACATGAAGTTTTTAATTATGTGAAAAATAATTCTGTAGATGTTGTTATTTTAGATATTGATTTAAAGTCGAATATTTCTGGTCTTGATATTGCTGAAAAAATCAGAGCTATAAACAAAAAAATATATATAATTTTTGCTTCTGCACATTTAGAATATTTAATACTTGCTTATAAGTGCAAAACATTTGATTATTTAACCAAACCTATCACATTGCCTAACCTAGAAAAAACTATATTACGCCTTTATAATGATATAAGAGAAGATGTATCCAATTCATCATTTATAAAGATAAATAACAAAAATTCACTCATAAAATCTGATTTAATCTATTTTATAGAAAAAGACAACACAAAATTAATTTTTCGTGGAAAGAATTCTGATTACAGCACTTGCTCTACATTTACCAAAATTGAGAGCAGTCTTCCGAAAAGTTTTATACGCTGTCATAAATCGTATATTGTAAATTTAAATAATGTAGAGTGCATCATCGATAATGTTATTCACTTTGATAAAAAAAACAAAATGATATGCTATATCGGAGATGTCTATAAAAAACATGTAATGGAGGTAATTAACAATGAATTTACTACAATTGTTCACAACTGAAAATCAAACTTTAATTTTTATATTAAAAATATTAACAACAGTATTAGAAGGTATTTTCTTTTACAAAAATGCAGAAATGTTTTTTAAAATAAAACCATCTAAAAAGAAGAAAATATTATTTATATCTATAATTCCATTAGTTATATTTATATTAAATATTCTCCCATCTAGTTGGATTAATGTTTTCATAAAAGATATTATTACCATAATTTCTTTTACTCTTGCTATGCACTTTATATTGAATTTAAATATGAAAAATTCTATTTTGCTTCTTGTAATTTCATATTTCGAAGCATTTTTATCTGGATGCCTTACACAAGCAGTATCTATTGGTATTTTCAAATTTGATTTGGAAAAAGTTACATATATTCCAATATACTATTTGTTTATGGGATTAATTTCCTCTGTTCTTTGGATATTAATGATATACTTATCATATATTCTATTAAAATATAAATCTATTTGTAAAAACATATTAAAAATATCAATAAAATATAATATTTTAATAAATTCTATATTAGGAATAATTACTCTAGCTTTAGTTTCTTATCTATTAGCTACTTATATTAATATAATATCTATTGAATTAACCATAACAATTATTGTAACTTTACTTATATATTTCTCTATAAGTATGTATAGTATAATCAGAACACATACTTTAGAAAAAACAAAAAAAGATTTAGAAAACGAGAAACTTTATAATAAAACATTAAATTTATTACATGATAATATCAGATGTTTCAAACACGATTTTGATAATATTGTACAATCCATTGGTGGATATATTTCAGTAGATGATATGAAAGGTTTAAGAGAATACTATAAAAGTTTATTAAATGACTGCAAATTAACAAATAATTTAAATGTATTAAACCCTGAAACTATTAATAATCCATCTATTTATAGCTTACTAACAAATAAATATTATGTAGCAACACAAAAAAACGTAAAAATGACATTTTCTGTTTTCACAGATTTATCAAAAATTAACTTTAATATGTATGAATTCTCTCGTATGTTAGGAATATTACTAGACAATGCTATAGAAGCTGCTGAAGAGTCTGAAGAAAAATTGATAGAAATTGATTTTCACTCTACTCCAAAAAAGCAATTATTTATAATAAAAAATACATGTAAAGATTTAAATATTTCAACAACAAAAATATTTGAAAAAGGATATTCAACAAAAGAGAATAATTCTGGTATTGGATTATGGAAAGTACATACAATATTATCAAAAAATACAGATGCAGATTTATTTACAACTATTTCTGATAATATGTTTAGTCAACAATTAGAAGTGTTTTATAAAACGAATACTTAAATACTTTATAAAAAAAGATTTGCCAAAAATACTTAGCAAATCTTTTTTATTACTATTAAATTATTTTTCTTCTTTTCTTATTAAAGATTTTGGCATTTTAGGTTGATGTAATGCTTCCCAAAATACACTCCCACTATTTGCAGATCTCTTTGCTGCATCCTCTGCTACTTTAACTAATTTTTCAATCATAAAAACCCCTCCTTAAATATACTTTTATAAAAAATGCTGTACAGACATCTTATAAACTTTTTATATATTCTAAATAACCAAACTTTGCTTTAAATATATCATATGTAAATCTTGTTATAGTCAATGTTTGAAAAAATATTCCTAACAAAAGCATATTACTTATAGTGTTATTTTTTACTACAAATGACAATACTATTGATACTGTAGCAATGATAATTGAAATATTTCGCTTTTGTTTTCTTTCTTTTCTTATTAATATTGGAACAGTATCTGTATCAGCTGGAGCGTATAATATTATCATTGTTACCACGAAAATATATATTAAAATTGCTAAGATTAATTTAATATAAATATTTGGAAATTCTAGTAGTTCACTAATATATACATTACCTAAATATAATGATGTTGTTGCAATAATACAACCTATATGTGTTCTTAAATGTACTCCACCTGAAAAAGTCCTATATGATGCAATTATAATTACCGATATTATAAAATATTTAATTTTTCCTAATAACACTGCAAATATAAATATGAGAAACAATTTAGGAACTTCTCCGATTAAAAGCTCAAATCCATACCTTATTATCTCAGCTCTCTCTTGATTGACTTCTGGCATTTTTGCTTTAACTCGGGTCATAAGTTTATCGCAAATTTTATCTACCATAAGCTACCTCTCTTTCTTCTGAACTAATAATACATTAAAAAAAATTAGTTGTTTTATTTTGCATACAAACAGTCAAAAAAAGCACATGAAATCTTATAAAAAAAATTTCATATGCTTTTTTGGCTGTTTCATATATATTATTTATTTTAAATCATAATATAAATTTACCATAATTAAATTTAATCTTTTAACTCACAATCTTCTAATATTTTCCAAGATCCGATTTTATTTGGATATAGCTCAAATTTTAGCTCTTGTTTTGTTATTGGATGTATTATTTTCAAGCTATATGCCCATAAACAAATCTGTTTTCCATGTCCTCTGCCACCGTATTTTTGATCACCATATATACTATGATTTCTACTTGAAAGTTGAACTCTAATTTGATGATGTCTTCCTGTATGTAAGTTGATTTTAACAACTGATAAATCTAAATCTGGATCATATTTTATAACTTTATAATCAAGTATTGCTAATTTTGAGTTTTTTGTTTCTTCTTTAACAACTTTGCTCATATTTTTTGATTGATTTTTTAACAAATAATCCTCAAAAGTCCCCTCGCTCTTTTCAAATTTTCCATTTGCTATTACAATGTATCTTTTTTCAAATTGTTTAGCTCTAACCTCTTCACTAAGTCTTGATGCTGCTTTGGAAGTTTTCGCAAACACCATAACTCCACCAACAGGTCTATCAAGTCTATGAACTAATCCTAAATATACATTACCTGGTTTATTATATTTTTCTTTTAAATATTCTTTTATAATAGTAAGCATATCTACATCACCAGTTTTATCTCCTTGTGATGGAATGTTTACCATTTTTTCAACTACTATAATATGATTATCTTCATATAACACATTTAATTTTTGCATTTATACTTCTTCCCATCTTCCAAAAATTCCACAAGGTAACACCAAATTAGAATTTTGCATTGGTATTCCTATTTCACCATTACTAAATTTTCCTTTATTTTTTATATTAAGTTTTAATATATTTTCTAAAACCATACTTGAAATTCCTGTAGTATATGAATTTATTAAGAAAAACAATGGTTTATCACTTAATACTTTCGTGCAAAGCTCTACCAAATCATAAATATTTTCTTCGAATTTCCAAACTTCACCATTTGTTCCTCTTCCATAAGAAGGCGGATCCATTACTATTGCATCATATTTGTTTCCTCGTCTTATTTCTCTATTAACAAACTTAACAACATCATCTATTAAATATCTAACTTTTCTATCTTGTAAACCTGATGAAACAACATTTTCTTTTGCCCATGCTACCATTCCTTTAGAGCTATCAACATGAGTTACAACAGCACCTGTAGATAAACATGCAACCGTTGCACCTCCTGTATAGGCAAATAAATTTAATACCTTAACTTCTCTGTTGGCATTTTTTATTTTATCCATCATCCAGTCCCAATTAACAGCTTGTTCAGGAAATAGCCCTGTATGTTTAAATCCCATGGGCTTAATATTAAATGTTAGATTTTTATATTTAATTTGCCAAGAGTCGGGAACTTTTTTATTATATTTCCACTGTCCTCCTCCTGTATTGCTTCTTAAATATTCGGCATTTGCACTTTTCCATTTTTCTGGGAAAGATTTATTTTTCCAAATTATTTGTGGATCTGGTCTTACAAGAACAATATCTTTCCACTTTTCCAATTTTTCTCCATTTGCCATGTCTAAAATTTGGTAATCATTCCAATTATTTGCTAAATTCATATTACATCTCCTATTATAAATTTCCAATTATATCCATAAATTTCATAATTAAAGCATAATCAACCGCTATTACAATCGTTGCTAATACTACTATAAAAATAAAAATTTTATCATTTTGTTTATACATTAGCTCTTGCTCTGATAATTTTTTATCAGAATTTGCTCTTTTGAATAATTGCATAATATAAGCCATTTATATTCCTCCTGACTTATATTATTATATTCAAGTTTGTCCAAATTAGAACAAATATATATATTATGCTTAAATTTCCATAACACAACTCTTATTATATCAAAAAAATAACTTATACACAATAAAAGCATACAATTTTTTTTGACTTAGTATCTTTTACATAAATTTTGTTGATAATAAAAAATGACTATGATATATTATTTTAGAAAATTAAAATTATAATTTTTTTGAAATAATAAATTTTGAAAGGAATGTGAAATTTTTATGGAATTTGAACAATGGAAAAATTTTAACAAAAATGGAGAATGGACAAAAGAAATTAATGTCCGTGACTTTATTCAAGCAAATTATACTCCTTATACTGGTGATTCAAGCTTTTTATCTAATGCAACTGATAAAACAAAAAAACTTTGGAATGAAGTTTTAGACTTATATGAAAAAGAGCGTGAAAATGGTGGAGTTCTTGACGTTGATACCAAAACACCTTCAACAGTTAATGGATATGAGGCAGGATCTATTGATAAAGATTTAGAAGAAATTGTTGGACTTCAAACAGATGCACCTTTAAAAAGAGCAATTATGCCAAATGGTGGTATTCGTATTGTAGAAAAATCATGTGAAGCCTATGGTTTTAAAGTTGATGAAGAAACAGATAAAATATACCATACATTAAGAAGAACTCATAATGATGGAGTATTTGCAGTATACACTCCAGATGTAAGAGCTGCTCGTAGCTCACACTTATTAACTGGGCTTCCTGATGGATATGGTAGAGGAAGAATAATTGGTGACTATAGAAGAGTTGCATTATATGGAGTAGATGCATTAATTGCTGACAAAAAACAAGAGCTAAATATTTATGATGTTGATGAATTTACTTATGATGTTATTAGATCACGTGAAGAGCTATATGATCAAATAATAGCATTAGAAGACCTTAAAAAAATGGCTCAAAAGTATGGTTTTGACATTTCACTTCCTGCAAAAAATGCAAAAGAAGCAATTCAATGGCTATATTTTGGATATTTAGGCGCTGTAAAAGATCAAAATGGTGCTGCAATGAGCATTGGTAGAATTTCAACATTTTTAGATATTTATATTGAAAATGATATAAAAAATGGAACATTAACAGAAGAGCAAGCCCAAGAATTAATGGACCATTTTGTTATGAAATTAAGACTTGTTAGATTTTTACGTACACCTGAATATAATGAATTGTTTAGTGGAGATCCAGTTTGGGTAACAGAAAGTATTGGTGGTATGGGTGTTGATGGAAGAACATTGGTAACAAAAAACTCATTTAGAATTTTGCATACATTAAATACTTTAGGACCAGCTCCAGAGCCAAACTTAACAGTTTTATGGTCTAAAAATTTACCTCAAGGATTTAAAGATTTTTGTGCAAAAATTTCAATAGATACATCTGCAATTCAATATGAAAATGATGATTTAATGAGAGCCACATTAGGCGATGATTATGGAATTGCATGTTGCGTATCTGCAATGAGAATTGGAAAACAAATGCAATTTTTTGGAGCAAGAGCAAATCTAGCTAAAACATTATTATATGCTATAAATGGTGGTCGCGATGAAAACTCTGGAAAACAAGTAGCGCCAAAAATGAGACCTATTACTTCTGAATATTTAGATTATGATGAAGTAGTTGAGAAATTTGATACAATGATGGAATATGTTGCAAAAATTTATATAAAAGCCTTAAATGCAATACATTATATGCATGATAAATATTCATATGAAGCACTTGAATTTGCATTACATGACAAAGATATATATAGAACTATGGCTTGTGGAATTGCTGGTCTTTCTGTAGTTGCAGATTCACTATCTGCTATAAAATATGCAAAAGTTAAAGTTATAAGAAATGGTGAAGGATTAGCTATCGATTATGAAGTTGACGGTGATTATCCAAAATATGGAAATGACGATGACAGAGTTGACGAAATAGCAGTAAATATAGTAAAGGAATTTGAAAGAAAATTACAAAAACATCAAATTTATAGACATGCCACTCCTACACTTTCAGTATTAACAATAACATCAAATGTTGTTTATGGAAAAAATACAGGAAGTACTCCTGATGGAAGAAAATCTGGCGTTCCTTTTGGACCTGGAGCTAACCCTCTTTATGGAAGAGATACAAATGGTGCTGTTGCAGTAATGAATACTATTGCTAAATTACCATATGAATACTCTTCAGATGGAATTTCATATACATTTGCTATAACACCTCAAACATTAGGAAATGATGATGAAAGCAAAGTTCACAATTTAGTTGGACTACTTGATGGATATTTCATGCAAACAGGACATCATATAAATGTTAATGTATTTAACAGAGAATTATTATTAGATGCAATGGACCATCCTGAAAAATACCCTCAACTTACAATCCGTGTATCTGGATATGCTGTTAACTTTGTAAAATTAACAAGAGAGCAACAATTAGATGTAATTCGTAGAACAATTCAAGAAAAAATTTAATTATTTATTATATTCAAATATTAATCATAAATAGAATTACAACTCTATATAAAACTCATTTATTATAGAACAAAAGCGGACATTAATAACATTTGCTCTGTTTAAAACATTTTTAAGTCCGCGTTTTTGTTCGCGCGCCAAAATTACGCAGTAATTTTGTGTGCAATGTTTTGGCGTAGCCTTTTTTATATAATAGGAAATATCTATTCTTAATATAGTATATAGTTTCAGCATTACTCATAAGTAAAATTGTACTTATATATTGAACTTTCCTATTATATAAAAAGAGAAAGCAAAAATTTATTTTAATCTTCGCTTTCTCTTTTTTATGTTTAATTTATAGATACTTTTTAACACTATTTCTTTTATTTTTATAAATCGTCTTGTCTTAAACAGATTTTCTTAGCCATTACCCAATTTGAATTATTTCCTATAATCTTTGAACCACAGTATTCACAGGTACCAGCTGAATTTACATCAACTTTTGCTCCACAGCATGGGCATACATCAATTTTTGAATTCTTATCTTTATTTTTTATAAATGTAAATTCATAATGCATTCTAACTTTTCTTGATTTATTACCGCTTGTAACCTTTTTAGAGTCTTTATCTATAATATAATCATAGAATTCAATGATATATTGAGTTTTAATTTCAATAGTATCATTTTGCTCTAAGAAGCCTGTAATCGCAGAATCTTTTAAAACAAAATCACTCATTATATTTTGTTCATTTTTAACTTTCATCATATCTAATTGTGAATCATACATATTAAACATTTCATCTGTTATCAAATTATGAACATCTTCCATATCTAGATTCATCCATGCATTTTCAATTTTTAAGAACATATCATATCCATTTTTTAAGAATTTATTTTCATTAAAATCTGGTATTACTTTCTTAATTTTATCAATTTCATCTAAATTGCTCTTTAACTTAGGCAGGCTTGTTATTTTATTTGACTTTTTAGAAGTTAAAATCATAATTATAACTATTATTATATATATGGTAAAGCCAATTGCGGCCCCTTCATAAGAAGAGCTACTACTTGAAGAAGTACGACTTGATGACCTTGAACTAGAACTTGATCTTGACCTTGACCTTGAACTTGAACTACTATGGCTACTTGATGAATGATGACTAGTATGATGTCCTGCATCTGCATTACTTTTATGCATAAAAAATACACTACATATACATATCGAAATTAATAAACAGGTAATTATTTTAATTACTTTTTTTACATTTTTCTTCATTATTTTTTATTTTTTTCACTCCTTTTTCTTTTTTATATCATAAAATTTTGTGCATTTCAACTATAAAGAAAAATAATAATATCTCAAATCATGTGTTGAACTTTTCTATTATATGAAAAGAGCATCCATTTGGGTGCTCCTTTGAAATCATTATTCTTTGTATTCCTTAATAGCTTCTAAAAATTTTTTCATATATTCATATGTTTTCGTATTATGATTAAGTTATTCTAACACTTCGCATATGTCCTCAATAACAGCAGATTTAATTAATTCTATGTTACATTCCTTAGCTAATAAAAGTTTTTTCATTTCAGGATGTTTACCATTCATACATTCCTCCCACAATGAATATACACTTTCATTGCAGTATCGGTCAAACAAAAAACCATCAGGATCCTTATTGAATCTTCTGTAAAACTTCGTGAAATTTCCAGAAAAGTGGTTAAATGCAATATCTTTTGCTTTATCTAGTTTCCTGAATTTCGCATATACCTCAAGTGATGGTATCATTTTCTTTGAGATCTCTATCCCAAATTCTATTCTTTTAGCTGTTTCTTCTTTCGTTTCGTAAACTCTAGCTTCTGCCATTTTCTTCTTTATTGCATCTGGGTTTGATTTTAGCTCTTTTACTTTACCCATAACCTCATTATATGTCTTAAGGTTAAGATTACGAACCTTAAATAAATCTCTTGACAAAACATCTCCGATGGTATTAATTCCGCCCCGTTTCAGACAAGCTAAAGATCTGTTACTTAGATTTATATCCTCAATAGCAATCTTATAAATAAAATCTTCAGTATCAATATCCCCCTCTTTTGTTTTTTCTCTCATGATTGAAACTTCCCTTTTGAGTTCGTACAATTCATTTTCAAGAACTTTTATACGAGCTTCCAATTTCTTCAAATTTTCATCTCTTGTATTCATTATGATTTCCTTTCCAATTAATAATTTATTAATTTAATTTATTAATTTGGACTCTTGTTTTGCCTAAAATCCAAGTCCTTTTGAATAATAGACACATGGTAGCTCTTCCCAAGATTTTTTTATTATACAAAATTTGTACTCAAAAGTCAAGTTTATGTAAAGTACAGTATTGTAAACCTATATTATTGATTTATAAAATTTAGGTCAAACCTTTCCTGTATAACTATAATATCTTCGTTCTTTTCAGAAGTATTGTTTATTATATTCAACTGTGTAACTTCAGCAAACATTCCCAATTTTTCTATATCATTTTCATTTATTTTATGACCATCATATTCAATGAATATTTCTGATAATGGAATATCTTTTAATGAGTCTATATCATCTAACATACTACTATTGACTTTAAAATATCCGTCTCTTAAATTTATTACTCCTTGCTTTGTGATAACTATAGTTTTATTTTCATAATTTATTTCTTCAATTTCTTCTTTCCCTACTAATTCACAAATTTGGTTTAGCAGCTCTGTAGTTTTGAATTGAATTGTTTTTATGCCATCACAATTGATAACAAATGTACTTTTAATACCATCTTTTATAATTGTAAATAAATTTTCACCTTCGTGTAATTCTCTATCTCCTTCAATTACGTAATCATTTGTAATCTCAGTATATCCATTTTTATACACTAATTCCACTATTATGTCTGATAAATCAACCTTATCTCCCGGCTTGAATGTTGTTTCTGGTATATTTTTTACGTTAATATAATCAACTACTAATTCACCATCTTCAATAACATTAATAATTAGTATACAGTTTTCAAGTCTATCTGATGTTACATATTCAAATTCTGCTTTGCCTTGTGTATTAGTTATCTTTCCTTTTAATAAATACTCATCCATTTCAAAATTGCTATAGTTAATTAAGTGTCCACCCTTCTCTGTATAGGCTCTAACAATTGGTAATAATTCAATATTTTTATCTCTGTTTGGTATTTTTAAATTATTTATTATTTTTGTTTCTTTTAATTTTGTTCCAGCAGGTATCTGATAAATTTCTTCAACATTAATATCATTATATCTTAAAGTTTTGCACTGGATGTTTTCAATTATATGTTCCAAAGTAATATTATTTCCAAATACTGATAAGTATTCAAATTCCGTATTATCAAAGAAGTTAAAACTATCATCTAAATTACAGTTATTTACAATCAAGCTACTTATATTCAAATCTCCATATAGTCCAATATTATTAGATAAATCTATTGAATTTAATTGCATATTATTAAATACACTTACATCTGTAATATTACAATTATTTAAAACTAAGGCTTGCACATTTGCTAACTCATAGAAATTAGTTACATTTTTGTTTTCAGATAAATCTAATGTATAAACATTAATGTTTTTTGGTAAAACATTAATATCTGTAATATCACAATTTCTCAATATCAACTTATTTATATTAATATTATTTAAATTAGAGTAATCTGTAATTTTTTTATTTTCTGATAAATTTAGTTCAACTAAATTGGTTGTGTCTATTTCAGGTACTACTTGTAAATTACAATTACTTAAATCTAAATTATATAACTTTAATTTAACTAGTACATCAAGGGTAGTTTTAATATTATTTCCAGATAAATTTAAAGTTTCAAGAGCTTCTAATTTATCTAAGCTTTCTAAATTATTTATATTGCAGTCTTTTAAATTCAAATCATATAATGTAGATATTTTACCATAGCCTTTTACATCAACATTGTTTTCTAGATTTAAAATTCGTAAATTATTATGATTTTTTAATACTGAAACATCTTCTATTTTATTGTAAGATAAATCTAAACTATATAAATTATTTAATTCTTTTAGTTCACTTATATATGAAATATTATTATTTGATAAATCAATTTCAGATATATTGTCAAAAACTTCAATTCCTTTTATTGATGTTAAACCACTATTTGATAAATCCAAAACCTCAACAGCATATTTATTAATATAACTATGTCCATTTTTATAAATTATATATTTTTTATATTTTTCTTTTATAGTTTTTACTAATACATCATTATCTATATTGTCTAAATTAATCAACTTTTCATCTGATGTAGAAACAACTCCAGTCATTCCTGTATGTACTTCAAAATCTTCATAAGAAACATATACATATCCATTTTCTCCAGCATCTTCTCCCCATGAATTTAATACTATATAAGCTCCATCTCTTTTAGGAGTATATCCATTTGGCGAAATAAAATTTTCTTTTGGATATTTATCGTCCCATCCAATAATTGACATATAATGAGCTACACCTTTTTCCGTATAATCATGATAATACATATTAACAGTTTCTTTTTCATTGTCTACAGTCATTGACACACTTACAGATCCATAATTCATAATATGTTTTTTCACTAATTTTTGTAATTCAATCAACTTTTCATCAACATCATCTTCACTCAAATTATCATTTGGTCTATACTCTGGAAAATTTACAATCTCTGTAATATTTATTGGAACTAATTCCATATTTGCAAAATTCCTATATTCATCACTACCATATTCTCTATATTCTAAATTTTTTTCTAAAAGAAATCCTTTAAATTCTAAATTATAGCGTAAAAAATCTGTAAAAAATCCTCCAGAATGTATATTTCTTCCATTACTTGTCAATAAATTTGATGTTAAATAATCTACATAAATTTCGGAGAAATCATAGTACTTCCCTTGAGTTAATGCTAAATTTGTTTCAACACTTTTAATTGAGGCAAAATCCCAACAAATACCAAAATCTTTTTGGTCAGCTACTTTTATATCTATTTTTTCTCTTAAATCAAATCTTGCAGGAATTTCTTGTTCTCTTTCTATCTCCTCTTGTTTTTCATCTTCATTGTCTTTTTTATCAGTTTCATTTTCTTTTGATTCATCACTTTTTGAATTATAATAATTTGTATTATTTTCTTCAACTTTATTTATTTTATTATTAATGCTTTCTTGTTGTCTGTTAATTATTCTATATTTTTCACTATTTTTGACTTCATTTTCGACGTATATATCTTCTTCAGTATTGTCTTCTTTAGTAACAACATCATAATCTATATTTTCGTTATCATTGCTAATATTTTTATCATCCCTAATATTTTCTTTATTTTCCTTAATAATTGTATTTGAAACTTTGTTATCATTGTTTGCATTTTTAACTTTGCTATTATCATTTGAAATACATACTCCAATACCTATAATTCCACTTATTATAAATATCAAACTAAATGCAACAATTAATATTTTATTTTTCTTAAAAAAATCCTTCATACAATCACTCCTTTAATCTCTATAACTACACTTTAATTGTACCAAATTTCTGCCGAGAAGTCAATTTATGTAAATCGTTAATAGTGTAAAATGTTTAAGAATTTTGGATAATTTTTATAGTAATGCTATTAGCGATAACTTAAAAAATATAGAAATCCTGTTACATTAAAATTGCATTACAAAAATCGTAGAATGTTGATTTTTTCAACGCTTCTACGATTTGTTTTATGGTTCCGTTGTTATAGTTGTCTACAACTTAGAATTCGTAACGATTGATACAGATATCAATCAGTTTATATACGGATTATAACATAAATTTCAATTTTTACAAGTGTATTTTTTCATCTATCAGGTCTAAGACATGAAAAATTTTTCAAATCTCAGAAAAGTCTTTAAATTTCAGTCAAAATTATATATATTTTAAA
>CAKPRA010000002.1 GCA_934180065.1 uncultured Clostridia bacterium
TTATATTTTCCTTTTTCATTTTTTCTTATTATCCATTTCTGTGCATCAGAGCCATTTTCTCTGCATTGCCATACATTTGTGCCGTTCTTTGTTTCCCCATTTGCTACATCCAAGTACATTCCTGAATGCATAAACTTTATTGTATAATATCCATCTCCAATATATGTTATTTGTACCTTTTGACTTTTCGCATTATTTCTCTCATATATCTGCACATTTGCTCCTGAATATTTATATGTATTTGCTACTTCTATTACTTTATTTAAATCTTTTCCTTCTTTTATTTCATATATTCCATTTTCTATTGTCTTACTACCTTTTTCTTCTTTATACTCATTAAATATAAAGTCTTGCGAATCATCATTCTTCTTTTCATTTATTTCTATATTTGTACCATTTTCGTTTTTTCCATTTTCTATTGTTAAATATGTATTACTACATTTTGATATTATATTATATTTTCCTTTTTCATTTTTTCTTATTATCCATTTCTGTGCATCAGAGCCATTTTCTCTGCATTGCCATACATTCGTGCCGTTCTTTGTTTCCCCGTTTGCTACATCTAAATACATTCCTGAATGCATAAATTTTATTGTATAATATCCATCTCCAATATACACTATTTTAACTTTTTGAGATAATCCTTTATTTCTTGTATATATTCGTACATTTGCCCCTGAATATTTATAAGCATTTGCAACTTCAACTACTTTGCTGGCATCAGTTGTTATTCCAATTTCGTACACCCCACTATTGATTGTCTTACTTTCCTTTTTTTCTGTATATTTATAAAATACAAACTCTTGTGAATTATCATCTTTTTTTCCATTTATCTCTATATTTGTACCATTTTCGTCTTTTCCATTTTCTACCGTTAAATATGTATTGCTACACTTAGATATTATATTATATTTTCCTCTTTCATTTTTTCTTATTATCCATTTCTGTGCATCAGAGCCATTTTCTCTGCATTGCCATACATTTGTACCATTTTTTGTTTCTCCATTTGCTACATCCAAGTACATTCCTGAATGCATAAATTTTATTGTATAATATCCATCTCCAATATATGTTATTTGTACCTTTTGACTCTTCGCATTATTTTTTTCATATATATGCACATTTGCTCCTGAATATTTGTATGAATTCGATACTTCCAATACTTTATTTGAATTAACTCCAATACCAATTTCATATATTCCATTTTCTATAGTTTTATTACCTTTTTCCTCTTTACATTTATAAAATATAAAATTTTGTGAATTATCATTTTTCTTTTCATTTATTTCTATATTTGTACCATTTTCAAATATTCCATTTTCCACAGTTAAATATGTATTGCTACACTTAGATATTATATTATATTTTCCATCTTCATTTTCTCTTATTATCCATTTCTGTGCATCAGATTCATTTTCTCTGCATTGCCATACATTGGTGCCGTTCTTTGTTTTTCCATCTGCTACATCTAAATACATTCCTGAATGAATAAACTTTATCGTATAATATCCTTCACCAATATATTTTACACTTACTTTTTGATTGACAGTATTATTTTTAGTAGATATTTGTACATTTGCTCCTGAATATTTATACGAATTTTTTACTTCTATAACCTTATTTTGACCCACTCCAATTTCATATATTCCATTTGCAATTGTTTGAACTTCTGATATTTTCTTGGAAGATTCTTTATTTTGATTTTCATCTGTATTTTTTTCATTTTCAACGCTATTATCTTCTATATTATTAATTTTTTCTACTACCTCTGTTGTATTTTTATTATTTGCTAATGATAATGTATTAAAAGTAAATATTATATATATAATTACAAATAAATATATAATGTATTTAACTCTCTTCATTTTGTATTCACTCCCTTTATTTCATTATATATAATTTTATTTTGATTTACAATTATAAAAAATTAACATATTTTCTTTGATTTTCTATATCCATACACAAAAGCAACGATCATTCCTAACAATAATATCAACATTATCAATAATGTGGAAACAGTTGCCCCCAATATTTCAAATTTTTTAACTAGAATATTAGAAATAGCAATTGCAACAATTGCAGTTATCCCATAAACTATAGTTGTACTTTTCTGTTTTCTTATAGTTCCTATTGCATAGAAAATCACCGTCGAACATGCATAAAACAATCCTGAAATTAATAATATTATTAAATGTATTTTGTATTGATTTAAATCAACATCGTATAAAATATTCAATATTGGTATTCCTATAAGTGATGAAACCAAAATTATACCAAATGTAATTATTATCAATATTGATATCATTTTTAGTATAATCTTAATAAAATTTTCATATTCTCTATTATTCCAATAATCTCCAAATGGTTTTAAAAAAGGTTTAATAATAAGTATACTTATTAAATTAATTACAAAAGTTGGCATATACAATATATTAAAATACGTTTGCATTATATTATTACCAGTATTGTCTATTGCATATTTTACTGAATTTATAATATATACACTTATTAAAGTCGAAATTGCTAATGGAAAACACTCCTTCAGTATTTCATATATTTTATTCTTATTAATTTTCAATTTTAAAGTTATCATTTTTTTTACAAAACGCACATCTAATCCTAATAACATTATTACACTTGAACATAAAATTGAGCCAAATGATAAATAAATATTTTTGGTTAAAATATTAACTATTAAAAATGTAACTATTTCTATAAGGTTTCTTAATAGTAGAAATTTTCCTGCTAAATCTAATCTGTTATTTAATTGTAGCTCTGACTGAAAAGTCTCACTAAAATTATCTACTGCTCTTACCAATATTAAAATAATACATATAAATAGCTTTTCATCAGAATATTTACTAATTAATGTAAATATTACTCCTATAACTATCATTCCAAAAACGGCTAATACTCTAGCATAAAAATAATCTTCGAACTTATATTTTCTATTCGTATCTGTAACTTGATATATTCTAATCCCCCAATCGCCTATTGAATTTAATATACAACATGTAGCATAACATATTGAGAATATTCCTGCTATTTCTATTCCATTTAGTCTTGTACAAATCATTAAAATTATTGCATTAAACATTGAATACAAAAAACTTCCTAATGTATTCCAAATCACTTCATTTTTTTTCATAACTTTATTTCTACCTTAATCTACCATTTAATATCAATTTTAAAAGTTTTCAATATCCATTTATATATTTTCAAAAAAGCTTTGTATAAATGCCAAACATAAACTTTTTTCATTATTGCAACTTTTAAATTACTTTTATTTTTTATTGTATATATAATATTTAAGTATTTTGTTTTTCTCCATAATGGAAATTCTCTATCTAAAAATTCTCTATTTTCTTTCAATACCTGTTTAAAATTCTGTTTATCAGAAGAAATTCTAAACATTAATGATATACCAAAATGTAAAAAGGCCATTGCTGAAAGTAATTCTTCCATTTTTTTACCATTTTCAGACTTTTTATAGATTTCTCTGACCTCAAGCATTGCATTTTCTGTAGAAGCTATTTGTTCCTTTTTTATTGTAGCTACAATTGAATCAGATCTAACCATATAATAATATAAACTATCATTTATAAATGTTATCTTATTTGTGTTTAACAAAACCAATAGGAAAAACATCATATCATCTAATATTCTAGGTGGATTTTTTAGATTATTCATATTTTTTAAAATTTCTGCTTTATATAACTTATTCCAAAGTGCCCCATTAATTGATAGAGTATCTTCAGGATTTTTATCCATATTAATAACCTTTCCTTCATATCCAGTCATTTCAGTCGAGAATATGTGTTCAGTTTCAACATCTACTCTATAAAAACCGCAAACTGATATATCAGATTCATCTTTCTTTGCTGCATTATACAATTTTTCAGCATAATCCAAAGCAATATAATCATCGGAATCAGTAAAACCAATATATTCTCCGGTCGCCTTTGCGATTCCATCAAACCTTCCTTTCCAAACTCCTTCATTTTTTTTATCAATTATTACTATTTTATCTGGATATTTTTCCTTATATTCTTTTAAAATTGACAAACAATTATCTGGTGATCCATCATTTATACAAATAATCTCTATATCTTCAAGAGTTTGATTCACCAAACTATCCATACTTCTTTTTAAATATTTCTCTACTTTATAAACTGGAACAATTATACTAACTTTTTTCATTTCTATTTTCTCCTTTTATATTTATTCGAATATTATAATACCTCTATAATTTTTTTATTCCCAATAGCATCAATGATAATGTTACTTTTATCATATATCCTATTGATTTAAATGGTGAAATTGATGACTTTCCAGTTGCTCTTTGTCTCATCTCAACTCGTACTTCTTTAATTTTCTTTCCTTTCAATATTAATTTCATAGTTGTTGTTGGCTCAGGATAATCATAAGGATAATCTTTTGCAAATTCTTCTATTATTTTTTTATCTACTGCTCTAAATCCAGAAGTTGTATCATATATTTTCTTATTAGTAAACATTTCTATTATTTCCGAAGTAAGATTAATTCCTAACATTCTCATAAAAGTTTGTTTATAATGGGTTCTATCTATAAATCTAGATCCTATTACCATATTATTACCATTGGCTATTTCCTCTACTAAGTTATCTATATATTTTGGATCATGCTGTCCATCACCATCTACCTGTATTGCTACATCATAGCCATTTTCATATGCATATTTATAACCTGTTTGTACTGCTCCGCCTATCCCTAAATTATTTGTCAAGCTTACAAAATTTGCAGTTGTTTTTCTTATTTCATCTAGAGTATTATCCTTTGAGGAATCATTTACGACAAGTACATCACAATTCTCATTTTTTTCCAAAATTTCTTCAATCGTTGTTCTTATTGCTCCTTCCTCATTGTATGCAGGAACAATTACAAGTACCTTTAATTCGTCTTTATTCAATTTTTTGCATTCATTTTCTTTTTGTGCACTTTTTATTTTTTCTATATTCATACTTCTTATTACATCAAATATTGAAAATACTATAAAATAAAAGGTTAAAAAGTTACAATATAAATATCTGACATCTTGTCCTGTCATTGCAGGTATTAAGCTTAATGCATTAGCTAGCATTGGTATTAGTATTATAAAATATTTTTTCTTTTTTGTAATTATTACCAATAAAACAGTAATTATAATTGATGCATACATATATATTGCAGGTCTAAATAATATCTTATAATCATTTACTAATTTATCAACTTTTTTTGCAATTTTCATGTAATTTCTGTCACTACGATGTGCCTGTTCTCCATCTTTTATATATGTGGTTGATTGTATAACTGATGTATATGCATTTTTTGGCTCATCTAATTGCCAAATTACTGAGTTTAATTTCAAATAGTGTTTAAACATTATTTTAGGATTTTTCAATGAATATTTAATCATCATATCCCATAATTCATCTTTATGTTTATTTACTTTATTGTAATCCATATCTAATGAAAATACTAATCCATTCATTGTGTAATCCCAAGTATATTTATCCCATAATTCTAATGGCATAATATCATTCAATATTTCTATATCTTCTTCTTTATCTATTGCTCCATTTTGATATAAAATACCAACTTTATATATTGATAACCATTTTTTATTCATTGCTGTTGCTGATTCAACTATAGTAAATGATGAAAGAACAACCTTGATTATTACAAAAAAAACAAAAAAGCAACTTACAAATTCGATTATTTTCTTTTTACTTTTAGTATTTTTCCATATTTCAATTAATATTATTGGAATCAATATCAATCCTATTATTAAACCATTATGCCTCAATTTCATTGTGCAAATTAATGTAAAACCTAAGAAGATATTCTGTATCATTGTATACTTAAAATCTTGCTTTATTCCTATATATAATAACAATATTAATTCTAATATAATATATGAATATAATACATCCTTCCATAAAGTAACAGCATACATATAATTGATTGGCATAATGCTTATTAATACTGTACCTATTATTTCAAATATTCCAATAACCTTATTATTATTTCTTAATTTTTTACATACAATTGTCCATAATATTGCAAAAAAAACAATTTGAAATATACATATTGCTATTGTTGAATTCCATATTTTTGAAATTGACCATTCTATTATAGTATGCAATGGAGAATGAATATCAGAAAATACTCCCGATTGTACCTGATTCCATTGGTCTATTGAATCACTTGTCATTATTCCTGGAGCAAACATATAACAAATATATCCCCAAAAAATCATAATTATAGAAAAAATTATTATATCAAATATTTCTATTTTAGCTATTCTATTTGTTTTTTTCTTACTCATCATCATCCATTTTATTCCTTTCATTTTCTCTTTCCATTAAGGCAACTTTTTGTGTTAAGTTTACTATTTCCTTGTTTTGTTTAGTTATTACTACAGTTATATGTACAGTGTAAATTACTAAAACTATTATTCCTAATAAAAATAATAATGCAGGTGGATAATATATATCAAATTTACCTGATATCTTTATTATAACCGTAGGAGCAATAGAAACACCTAATATAATTGAGCCAAATATCAACCATAATATAGAATACTTTTCATCTAATTTATTTTTTCTTACCATATTTATTATAAATATAATAAATATGGCAGAAATAACTATTGCACTATAATAAATCACTAAAATCACTCCCTTTACTTTCTATATATTTCTTACAAAAATATTACTAATAGAATAAAATTCACATAAGCACATAAAAATGTATATCCATTTTATTTTGTTAGCATTAAATGATTCATCTAATTTAAAAATTTTGCAAGGCATTAATAGTGAAATCAACAAAACTATTGGCACAAAGTATCTTCCTTGTACACCAATGATTTCGAGTCCTCCAACTCCAGCATATAGCGGTGTCCAATTGATATACATTGCTGACAATGCTCCAGCAATAACTATTAAACAAATTAGTGAAATCAATACAATCTCATTAACTTTTAATTTTATTTTTTTCTCATTTTCTTTATCTAATAAAATCGAAATTGCAAATAATACATATACTATAATGGAAATTATTTCAGGTTGTGAAAAAGCACTTCCCCATTCCATATATCCACCCACAATATCTTCTGACCAGTTAATTGAATTATTGCATACACCTCTTATTAAAACACCTATAAATTCAATTGGATTTTCTTTTACATATTTTATCTGTTGACTTGGTAGCGTGTCTAAGTCAGAGCTAAAGCTTATTGAATTAGATAATTTTATCCAAGCTAAGGATGTTGCAATTGATATAATTATTACACTAATAATATATGCAATTCGCCTCTTGTTATTTTTAAAACAATTAGTTGGTAATATTCCAACTAAAAAGCATACTGGTAAATATATTGTTTTACATATAGCAACAAATGGGGCCAGTAAAAGCGGTATCATCAACTTCTTTTTAGTTAAAGTTTTGTTTTCATATTTTAATTTCAATATATATGAAATATAAAAAATAATAATTGAATTTGTAAATATATCCCCTGACATTGTTGCAGATAGATACATAATTTTAGGACTTAATAAAAATAGCAACAAAAAATTCTTTCTATATGGAATAATTTTTATAGAAAAGTAACCTAATACTATAAAAAATATTAAATTTCCTAACCTTCCAAACATACCTTGAGTATAAACATCTAGTCCAATATGTCTTGATAAGAAAATTCCTATTGCTTGTGGCATCATTTGTATTGGAGAATAAACGGCTGTTGGTGCATTATATGTGAACTCTATTTCATTTGAGTCATGCGTTGTGGCAGAATATTTCCAAGCTTCAATTGCCGTAGTATAGTTTATTTGTGTGAAAAAACCTTGTCTCTCAAAAACATAATTAACCAGTCTAGGTAGATAGTCTCCGAACTGTTCCTTCTTCATTTGTTGAAGCTCTAAATTCCCCCATTGAAACTGCATATGACTTATACCAATGATACTGTTCATCATGTCCCTTAAATAAAGGCGTTGCGAACATATAAATTATGCCAAAAATTGTTGCAGTTACTAAAAATACATTTTCTGGTTTTATTTTTTTCTTTTTATTAATCAATACAATTATTATACCTGTTACTATCGCTGTTCCAAAAAAAAGAACAAAAAATAAAATCTTACTTTTTAAGCCACATGTTGATTCATTAATTAATTTAGTATATAAATTTATTCCTGTAATAGTTAGAAATATTAAATATAATATTCCTCCTATAATTTCATTTTTTCTTGATTTTACATTTATTAAGTTGTTTTCTTTCATTTTTCCCCCACTTTTTGATAAAATATTATTTTAGTTGCAAAAAATTTTCCACACTTTTTTTTGCTAATAAGTCATAATCTTTCTTCCATAATTTATATTCCTTTAATATTTCATCTTTATTCTGTAATGCTTTCATAATTTGATTATATATTTCTATTATATTATCCTCTTTAGAAACAACCAAATATTTCTCTAATTTTGTCCCCTCAAAATAGTGATGATTATCTCCTGTTATACATGGTACCCCAAGTTCCAAACTTTCTAATGGAATTAGTGGTGCACATTCAGTAAATGTAACATAAACATTCACATCATTATTAGCAATTCTTTTTAACATTTCTTCTCTTTTTATTGACTTTCGTTCCCCTGTATATTCAATATTAAATATTTTTGCAAAATTAGCGACATTATCACTTAATGGTACAGCATCCATTACAGCATTATCAACTAAGCTTATAGCACTAATTTGATTATATGAATTTTTAACCCACCTATCTCCTGAAGAATATAATCCAATTCTTATTTTTTTATCATCTCTTCTCGAATTGTTTTTATATTGTTCAGGATTATTTATGTTAACTGTGTTCATTATAAAACTAACATTATAACCTTTCCTTTTATAAAATTCATATAAGCTCTTTTTTACGAATCCTATTTCATCTATTATATTATCTTTATATAATTCCATTAATATTTTAAAAACTCTCTCGTCATAATACTCTGACAATAAAGCATGACTTCCATGCCATAAAACTTTTATAATTATACTATTATCTATTTTTTTTATACTTTTTGCAATATTTTCCCAACCAAATGCAAAAGCATTAAATATTATCATTTTTTTGTTACTTTTTACTAATACTTCTGCTATTTTTTGTGCTTCTTTCTCTGTATGAATTTCTCTTAATGGAACAGTGCACTTAAAGTTATCTTTTGTAGAATTTGTAACTCCTATCCATTCTGGATGGTGTATTGCTACATAATATTCATTTTGATTTTTTTCCAATTCATTTTTTAACTTTTCTATTCTCTTATCAATGTGAAGATGAATTGACCCCCACATCAATATTTTATCTTTTCTGTATTTAAATTTATATATCCATTTATTCTTTATGTTAGAGAAGATGTGCAAGAAATTATATATTCTGTTTCCCCATTTTTTTCCGAATTTTCTATGAAGTTTTATTATGAATTGCTCATTTTTTGGAGTCCATGTCCCATTAAAATAATGAATCATGCATGTATTATCTGTAAATTCGTTATTCTGATAATTGTAACTTAATGGACAAAAATAATCTCTAGGATATATATATATACAATCGTCATATATCTCAATTTTCTCTTTTGTAAGCTTCATATCATATTTTTTGAATATATTAGTTATTATTATGGGATTTGCATATTCATATACTCTATTTTCATCAAAATGCTCAAATTTATTATAAAAATCTATTATTTCTTTTATATGTCTATTTTCTTTTTCTTTTACACCTATAACAGCTGTAGCAAAATATCCGCTATCCTCTTTTCCCATAAATATTTCTTTATCTAAAAGGAAATCTATATTCTTTTTGACTTCCATATCAGTGTCAAAATAAATTCCCCCTTCCTTATATAAAGCATATATTCTTGCATAATCACTTACAAAAGCCCATTTTTTCTTTTCATAAGCTTCTTTTACAAATGGACAAATATTTATATCAAAATTTGATTCATCCCATTGTTTTATTTCATATTCCGGTAGATATTTTTTCCAACTTCTAATACATTTTTTGGCCATTTTAGGTAATGGTTTTCCTCCAAACCAGCAATAATGAATTACTTTTTTCATCTTTTTCCTCCTTTATTACAATTCCTCAGCAAATCTTTTTTCTAATTTTTTAAACACTAAATATCCAACAGTGATTAATATTATTCCCATTATAAAGGCAATTAACAACCCATGAAAACTTGGCATTGTTTTATTGTAGAAAATATCTCTATATCCAGTTATTAAATATGACATTGGATTTAATTTCACTAACCATTGAAATTTTGACGGAACAGAATCTATGGCATATACTATAGGCGTTGCATAGAATAATAATTGCATAACAATCCCTAAAATATGTAATAAATCCCTAAAGTATACTGTTAAACTTGAAACTAAAAATGCTACTCCTATTGAAACAATATATTGAATAGCTACAATTAAAAAATACCATAATATATTTATTGATAATCCAATTCCTCCAAATATAACGAAACCTAATATAATTATTGTAGATATTAAGAAGTTAACTCCTTCACTAGTTACAACAGATATTGGCAAAATTTCTCTTGGAAAATACACTTTTTTTATAACGTTTCCATTGTCAATAATTACTGCTGCACCTCTTAAAACAACTGACGAAAAATATTGCCATGGAACTAAACCACAACATAAATATACAGCATAATTTTCTATATTACTTTTCAATATTATTTGGAAAACAAATGCGTATACAGCAATCTGCAATAATGGGTTAACAAATGACCATAATACGCCTAAAAAAGAATTCTTATATTTTCCCCCCACATCCTTTGTTATATTGGTTTTTAATAATTCACGATAATTATATAAATCTTTAAAAATCTTCATAATTTTTTTCCTTTCATTCTATTAAGCTTTTTACAGTGTTTCTTTCAAATATTCATCTATTACATCATCGGGCTTACCATCCATTTTAATCTTACCTTTGTATAACCATATTGCTCTATCGCAGAACTCTTTCACAGTATTCATACTATGAGTTACAAAAACCATCGTTTTTCCTTCTGATTTTAATTCTTTTAATTTGCTTATACATTTTTCCTGAAAATGTTGATCTCCTACTGCTAAAATTTCATCAATTAATAATATTTCTGCATCTACGTTAATTGCAATTGAAAATGCCAATCTCATATACATACCAGATGAGTATGTCCTTACAGGATTATCGATAAAATCCTTAAGTTCTGAAAATTCTATTATATTATCTAATCTTTCATCAATTTCCCTTTTGGTTAAGCCAAAAATAGAAGCATTAAAATATATATTTTCTCTTCCAGAAAAGTCTGGGTGAAATCCTGCGCCAAGCTCCAATAGTGATGTTAATTTACCATTTGTTGTTATTTTACCTTTATTTGGATAAATAATTTTTGTCATTAATTTTAATAATGTAGACTTTCCACTTCCATTTACCCCGATAAGTGCAACCGCTTCACCATTTTTTATTTTTAAATTTATGTCATTTAATACTTCTCTTTTTTCTTTTCTATTTCTATTCCAAAATAATAACTTTTCCTTTAAACTATTTGCTTTATCCATATATATATTGAAACTTTTATATACATGATCTACAATTATTCTATCCTGTTCTGTTTCCTTCATTTTTTCACCCTTTCCAAATTTAAGTAAAATATATATCTAAATTAAGATATTGTCAATATTTTAACATACTATTTATCTGTGTCAAGATTAGTTATTTAAATTATATACTAAAGTTTTTATAATACTTGTAAATTTAACTATTTTATAAAACAAATTCCTTTTTTCTATAGATTAATTTATATCAATATGATATACTATAAAAAATTAAAGGAGGTTTTGAATTTTATGCATAATAAGGTTAATATATTATTTTCAAGTTACCCCGATTTTTCTGGAAATCCTAAAGCTTTTTTTGAATATCTTTTATCAAATTATTGTGATAAATTTAATCTTTATTGGGTAATATACAATACTGCAAAATTACTTTCAATTTTAAAGAGCAAAAATATAAATTGCGTATTATTTAATAGTCCAGAATACAAAAAATTAATAGAAAATATAGATATAATATTTGATACTAACGGTTTCCTTTTTTCGGAAAAAAAACAAAATCAAATATATATTAATCAGTGGCATGGCTTTGGGCCAAAAAAAAGCGGATATTTATTAGATGCACATAACTTAGCGCCACAAGACATTGAATACTTTTATAAATCAAAAAATAAAACTGACTTTATAGTTGTGCCTTCAGAATTTGCTCAATTAATATTTTCGTCAATATTTAATATTAATGCTCAAAGAATACTTCCTACTGGATTTTGTAGAGATGAATATATTCTAAATAGTAATGGCAGAGCTAATTTGCAGAAATTAACAACTTATAATATATACAGCTATAATAAAATTCTTTTCTATCTTCCTACATTTAGAAATGGAAATAATAGAAGTGATTCTAAAAATATATTTTCTTCTAACTTATTAAACTTAAATAATTACAATGAAAAAGAGCTTCTTGATTATTTAAAGAGAAATAATTATTTACTAGTTATAAAAAAACATCCTGTAGAAGAAGATACTATAAAAGATATACATGATTCAAATGTATTGATATTAAATGATTCCGTGATGACCAATCAACTTATTACACTTCATGAAATTTTAAATGCTGCGGATTTGTTAATATCAGATTATTCTTCAATTTATGTTGAATATCTTTTATTAAATAGACCTGTTTTATTCCTACAAAGGGATAAAGATGAATATCTTGATAAAAGAGGAATCATTCTAGACTCTGCTGACATATGGTTTCCTGGTCCAATGCCAAATACGCTAAATGAATTTATGGAAGATATTCAAAAATTACTAACTCAAACAGACTATTTTTCTATGGAACGTAATAATTTTAAAAAATTAATGCTTTCCGAAAATAAAAACATATGTCAATCTCTTTTTGACTTTCTATTTGATTCAAACAATTATACTTTAAAACATAAGCCATATGTTTCTGAATCAGATCAACTAAAAAATAATTTAAAAGAGAAAGAATTTAATATTGAGAACTTAAATAGTAAAATAACTGATTTGAAAAATAAAAATAATGATATACAAGAACAAAATAACACTTTAAATAATGAAAATGCAATTTTGAAATCAGAAATAGATCATATATATAATTCAAAATCTTGGAAAATATTGCAAATATTTCAAAAAATTAAATTGAAATTTAAAATACCAAAATAGCATCTCAATAAAGAGATGTTATTTTAGTATCATTAACCTTTCTATTCGTCATTCACTTTATGATAATTGTCCATTAAACGACAAATGCTGTATTTTACATATATCTAATAGTTTTTCTGGATGAAAAAATCAATTATTATAAATAATTCTTACATAGGTTATATATTTATACTTCATAATGTATATTTCTATTTCATATAAAAAACATTTTATTATTTAGTTACAGTATTTTTCAAAATTTCTATTGTATTATTTAATGCATTATCTATGCAATAACAGGGTTTCCAACCTAACTTTAATAATTTATTATTATCCAGTCTCGCTTTTGTTGCTTTGCTATATCCTTTTTTTTCTAATTCATTTGGTAAATCATATTCAACCTTTGTACCAACTTTTAATGAAATTTTTTGTGCTAGATCTTTCAATTTAATATCACAGCTTTCATCAGATACATTATATGCTTCTCCATTCAACCCGTCTAAAATAATTTTTAATATTCCAGTAACAGTATCTGCAACATATAAATATGAATAATATTGATTACCTTCACTTTTTAATACAATGTTTTCATTATTTATTGCCTTTTTTATAAATTGTGATAATGCTTTGCTATCATTCATCAACATTGTAGGTCCAAAAGTTCTGGTCAATCTTGCAATGACTATATATTGATTTTTTTGTTCAATATATGCTTGGCATAGTGCCTCTCCACATCTTTTACTTTCAGGATAACCTGCTCTTAATGTATTACAATTTATATACCCTAAATAGTTCTCACCAAATTTCTCTACATCCCCTTTATTTTCCCCATATATTTCACATGATGATGCAAATAAGAACCTCGCATTGTTACTGACAGAAACTTCCAGCATATTCTTTAGACCTATTATATTTGTCATGATAGTACCTATTGGGTCTGAGGCATATGCTTCTGGATGAGTATTGCTTGCTAAATGCATTACATAGTCAATATTTTGAATATCACTTATATTTATTTGATTTATAATATTTATAGCATAGAATTTAAAACAACTATTACTGTTGTATATATCAAATCTATTTAATGCCTTTTTTTTATTACGACCTATTGCAAATATTTTGCAGTTTAAATTTTTTTCAATATTTAATTTCATAATTACATCAATCAAAAAACTACCTATTAATCCTGATGCACCAGATATCAATATAGATTTGTTTTTCAACTTTTCAAATTCTATAAAGTCACAATTACATACTTTGTCAAGATTTTTTAAATATAATTCATTCGAATATAATTTATTCATCTAACATTCCTCCAATTTATTATTCTCATTTAATTTTAAATATGCTCTAAACATTTCGAGATTTTCTTGGGTTGTTAATTTAATATTTCTGTCTGATCCAGCAGCAAAATATAATTTTTCTCCAAGCTCAACCATCATTGTATTTGTATATGACGACCCTAAAATTCCAATTTTTTTTTCAAATGCTTCATGATATGCCCAATCTAATTTTCCAAACTTATATGCTTGAGGAGTAACGACTCTTCTTAATGTTTCTCTTGGTATATATTTTGATGTAGAGATATCATCATCTATAATAAAAATCTGCTCATTATATGGCATTGAGGAAACAGCATTTCCATATTCCTTACACTTTATAATTACATCTGAAAGAATTTCTTGATCAATCAATGGTCTAACACCATCGTGAATTATTATTATATCATCCTTTAAACATTTATTTTCAAGATTATATACTCCGTTTCTAATCGATTCTTGACCAGTACAACCTCCTGTTACAATATATTTTAGTTTAGTAATACGATACTGTTTAGCATATGCTTTTAAGATATCTTGCCAACCATCTAAACAAACAACTTCAATTTCATCAATTTCTGGATGTTTCTGGAAGCTTTCTAGAGTATATATTAAAACCGGCTTATCATTTACATTTATAAATTGCTTTGGAATTTCAACTCCCATTCTTTTTCCAACACCACCTGCTATTATTATTGCTATTTTTTTCATTCTTTTCACACTCCTAAAAATATATAATTTTTTTTATTATACTAAAAATTTTTTGTCATATCAATATAATTTTCGCCTCTATTTTTTGTGTAAATATAAAATTTCCTAGGTTTTGTTGCGATTGATTATATATCTTATAGTGATAGTAACACTAATTTACAAGAGTTAACAATTATGATATTTATAGTTATTAAAAATTTAAATATACAAATATATAATTTGCATATAAAAAATTAATAACAATTTAAATAATGAAAATACAATTCTAAAAAGTAAAATAAATAGAATATATGATTCTAAATTTTGGAAAATATTCCAGAAATTTCAAAAAATAATAGCGAAATTAGAACAAATAAAGTAAAACCTCATAATGAGGTTTTATACTTTTTTATCTTTTGACTTTAAATTTTTTATATAGTTCCTCGACTTTAATTTGCCTGGAATCCATAAAATAAATATACAAAATTTATTAACTATATCTTTTATACCATTTATTTGCTTTTTTGTTTTTGTTATTTCAGAAAACAAAATAAAATGCTTAATAACATACAACCTCTTACCAAAAGAAACCCCTTTCATATCCATATCATTCAAAATCTCATAAAAATACATATAATACCCAAATGGATTATTTACAAATTCCTTATCGATATTCTTCGTATATCCTTCCTCTTGATACTCACATACCATCATATACTCATTTCTACAAACCATCTTGTAGTCCTTATCCATTTTATGATACATTCTAGCTTCTGTAACAAATCTTTCATTATGCTCTAATTCATATCTATACTTTTTTCTAACTTCAGTAATAAAAGCCAATGCTTTTTCACCTGTTCCGCCTTCTTTAAAATATAAATCAAACATTGTTGTTTCTTCTTTTTTAAATTTATTTCCCATATTATTTCCATTTTGATCAATTTTTAAAAAAGCAAATGCATAAATATCTTTTCTTTCTTTGTTTTTTTCATATAAATCCTTAATTTTATCAAATGCCCCATCTGTAAAATAATCATCTGAATCACATTCTATCCATATTTCACCTGTTACATATTGTGCCAAATTATTTATTGCTGTCATTTTGCCTTGATTTTGTTGTTTGAAAAATTTTATTTCAATTTCATTTTTAGCAATATAATCTTTTATCAAATTTTCTGTTTCATCTTTAGAGCCATCATCCATTATTAACCATTCTATTTCATAATTATTAGATTTATTTTTTATTAAGCTTTCATATAATTTAGGTAAACATTTTGCTCTGTTATATGTTGCTGTTAATATGGAAAATTTCATTTAATCACCTACTAATTCTATAATTTTTTGCAATTTTTCTGTATTGTCATATTCAGTATTTGTTTGTGTATTATTAAATATTTTGTCATCATTATCATTTAATAGCTTGTACAATCCATCATAAATTTCATCTTCACTGTTTTCTAGTATCAATGCTTTTGGATAATTTTCTATGCACTCTCGTGCTGCTGTATTTGTTATTATTATTGGTTTGTTTAGTATTTTTGCTTCTTCTAATACCATTCCATATCCTTCAAATTCAGATAATAAACAAAAATAGTTTGCATTTTTTATATATGGATATGGATTTTCTTTTTTACCTAATAAAATGAATGTATCTTCTACATTTTCTTGCCTTATTAGTTTTTGAAGATTTTCTTTTTCTGGTCCATCTCCAATTATATATACTTTGTGTTTTAAACCTTGCTTTATTAATTTACTATGAACTCGTATAAATCTATCTATCGCTTTTTGTTTTACTAATCTACATACTGTTAAAAAGTTTATTGAATTATAGTCAAATTCAACTTTTATATTATAATTTGATTTTTTTATTACTAAATCTTTATCTATATAATTATAAATAACATGCATATTTTCTGTATTTAAATCATTATATATGTTTTGAAATTTTTCCATATTATCTTGACTTACAAATACTAAATCATCGTACTTCTTGTATATGTTTTTATCTATATATTTTTTTATCTTTGATTTTAAATCATTGCCAAATACTTTTTCTATGTCATTATGAATCCACGCTATTTTTTGCACATCTTTATTTTTTGTACTAAATAATCTTGTTATCGGACCTTCTAAAAATGCTATTTCTGTGTCATAATTTTGTTTTATTTTTTTGTTATAAATTATTTTGCTAAATAACAATATTTTTATTGGAATCCACATTTTTTGCAATTTTGTTAATTCATCATATCTGCAATTATATAATGCTTTAAATTTTACATTTTTGTTTAAATCATTTTTTAGCTCTCCATTGTCATATATTGAAAATATTGTTATATCGTATTTTTCTGATAGTTTGTTTGATATATCTACTAATACTCGCTCTGCTCCACCTAGTGTTAGGCTTGTTATTCCAAATAAAATTTTTTTAATTGTTATCACCTCTTTATGCACTAAAAATAGCACAATATATTTTATATGTAAATTTATTTACTGTTTTCATATAAAAATTTTTTGCTGATTTATCTTTTTTTAGTATTTCATTTTTCTTCCAATTTGGAAATTCGTTATTTAGTCTTGTCCACGTTTCATTTAATAATTGCTTTCTTATTTTTGCATCTTTTATTTTTGTAATTCTAAATAATGAACTGCATAATAGTAATCGTGCATATGTATATTCTAGCTCTGTTTTATATTCTTCGTATAAATTATTTTCTTTGTAATATTTTATTACATTGTCCATTATAGTGAATATTTCTTTTGTTCTTTCATTTTGTGTATTTGATATTGATGAACTTCTTTGAATATAGTGTATTAATGGCTCTTTTACAAATGATACTTTATTGTAATATGGAACCATTTTATAAAAGAATTCTACATCTTCATATCTTAGCCCTTTTGGGAACTCTATTTTGTGCTCTTCTATTAAGCTTCTTTTTATTAATTTATTCCATGCAACAACTCTTGCATATGTTAACATTTCTTTTTTGTTATTATATATTTTTCCTGTATCAACTTTTTTTCTATCTTGATATTCCCATATAAAATCACATTCTACAAAATCACTGTCATCTTCTTTTGCCTTGTTGTACATTTTTTCATATGTATCTAGCTCTACATAATCATCTGAATCTAAAAAAGCAATATATTCTCCTGTTGCATGTGGTATTCCATAATTTCTAGCATCTGATAATCCGCCATTTTCTTTATTTATAACCTTAATTTTATCAGGATAATTTTCTGTATATATTTTAATTATTAATTCTGAATTATCTGTAGAGCCATCATTTACTATTATTATCTCAATCTCTTTTAAAGTTTGATTTATTAATGAGTCCAAACATTTCTTTAAATATTTTTCTACATTATATACTGGAACTATTATACTTACTTTTGTCATATTTTCATCATGATAGCATTCTTATATGCATATCATATACTCCCTATATATTAAATTTAGGTTTTTTAGGTTGCCCATAAACCTTTTTATTATTTAAATTTAAAATATAAATCAACATTTATTTTTAGCAGTACTTTCTTTATAAATTGTTTAAAGTTTCTTGCCTTTATATTATCAAACATTTTTCTCTTTTTTATCTCTTCTAAATATCTTTTTTTATTTTCATTTGATAAATTTTGTAATTCAAGTATTATCGAATTTGTATAGTAAATTTTTATATTTTCCATTGTAATATTTTGCAATTTATATGATTTAATTTTTTTAATCATATAATCATAATGTTCAAATAAATCCATTGCTCTATTAAATCTTTTTTCTTCATCATTACCTCTTGTTATGCTTGTACTTGATTGAACATAATAATATCCATACACATTTGTCGAACATACACTTTTAGCTTTCAACATTATTAATGAGGTCCTTGCAAAATCTTCATGATATCTTCCTACAGGATATTCAAAATTGTTTTCAATCCAAAAAGACCTTTTATATAAATATAACCATGCAGGATCTATCATTATATCTTTTCCAAATAATATATTAAAAGCATCTTCTCCTGTTTGCCAATCGAAAACTGGACCATCAACACTATCAAGCTCTTTATCATTCTCGTCAACTTTTATCATTTTATATTTTATCATATCCGGAAATCTAATAAAGTTTTTTTCTAATCTTTCAAATAAGTTTTCTGCCAAATAATCATCAGAATCTAAAAAACATATATAATCACCAGTGGCATGTTGAATTCCAAAATTTCTTGCGTCTGATAACCCACCATTCTCTTTTTTCAAATATTTTATTCTAAAATCTGTTATATAATATTCTTGTAATATTTTATGAGAATCATCCGTAGATCCATCATTAACTATAATAATTTCAATATCTTTGTATGTTTGATTTATTACAGAATCTATACATCTTTTTAAATATTTTTGTGTATTATATACAGGAATTATTACACTTATCTTTAACATTAATAATTCATTTCCTTCCTTACATTTAATTTAATGCAGTTCGTTTACAGTTTTGTGTCTATTATTTTTTCTAATTTTTGTATTATGTCTTTGTTATATTGCTCAGGATTAAAATGATTTTTTATTATATATCCATTCTCAATAAACTTTTTCATAGCACAATATATTTCTTCAACATTTTTTTCACAAACTATTCCATATCTATCTTTTATGTCAATTAAACTATCTGACACATTTGTCGTAATTATCGGTTTATTTAAGACCATTGATTCTACATATACTACTGGATACCCTTCAAAATTAGAAGTAAGAATAACACAGTTTGCCATTTTATAATACGGATATGGATTCTTCTGTGGTCCCACAAATATAATATTATCTTCCAAACTCAGTGCCCTCACTTTATTTTTATATTCTTCAGTATTTTCGCCATTTCCCACTAATAATATTTTAAAATTACACTTATCATTTTTTAACCTTTTTGCTGATTCTATTAGCAAAGTTAAATTTTTTTGTTTTTCATCATGTCTTCCAACATTCAAAAATATAGTTTCATTATTATTTGTTGGTACATCAAAATCTATATTTTCCTCTGATTTTTCTATTATTTTTTTATAGTCAATTAAATTATTACAAACTATTAATTTTTCTTTATCAAAATTGAATCTATCTTTAAAATTATCTTTTGATTCTTGTGATACAAAAATAATATTTTTGAACTCTTTTACATTTAAGTTATTAAAAAAATCCAAATATGTTTTTTCATTATTTTCAAAAAATGCTAAATAATTATTATGCACCCACAAAGAGCAGTTCTTTGATGCTGTTCTTGCCATAAATGAGCCTGGAAGTGAGTATGTAGCATATGAAATAGATGCATCAAATTTATTTTTATATTTACAAATAAACTTTATTCTATTAACTCCATTTATTATTTTTCTCAATAGTTTGTTTTTATTTTCATTTGGTACATATTCTATTATGTTTACTTTAGAGCTTATTGTATCCAAAAAGATTCCCTCTTTTTTTTCTAAAGCCAAAGTTATATCATATTTTTCTTGATCTACCAAATAATTTATTAAATTTACCAGAGCTGTTTCTATTCCACCTATATTCAAAGAATACGCAGAAAATAAAATTTTTTTCATACATAACCACCATATTAAAAACTAATTTTTTCTTATTATTTCATAATTGAATTTATTTGTAAAGCATTAACAATGTCTATCTATATATTCATTTGAGTACTTTACAATTTCACTTGCCGTTTTTATTGTATTTTCATTTTTAAAATTCATTTTATCAAATAATCGATTTATATAATCTTTTTCTTTCATTATTTTATAGCTATTTTTAAAATTATAATCAAATATGAAGGCAATATGTGAAATCCATCTATCACCTGCAGTTTGTCTATTTTTATAATTTATTAAATGATCTTCAAAAAACTCTCTAACAATCTCATCTGAAAAAGTTTCATTTTGCATATTATCACACTCATATGTATTTATAGTATCATCGTTTAATAACACATTAAAAATATCTAATTTATCACTATCTCTAATTATCTTGCAATGTAATAGCTGCATATCTGTCAATCCACTTTCAATTTTTCCTCTATTATGATTCAAAATTGCAATTTCAATAGTCTTATAATATTTCTTATCAATATTAAATCTTTCAATAAGACCTTCTTTAAATAAAACTTCAACTCCAAATTCTCCATGATTAATACTTTTACTATCAACAAATGTATTATATCTCTTTATTTGTTCAAATCTTCCTATATCATGTAATAACCCAATTAATTCAGCTAATTGAATATCTTCTTGTGACAAATTTAGTGATATAGCTATTTTTCTGCTTAGCTCAGATACTCTTAATATATGAGCAACTTTTAAAGCAACCTTACCATCATTAATATCATAATTTTTTGTATATTCATCAAAAACTTTTTTTGCCTTTTCAATATCTATCATAAAATTTTTCACCTCATATTATTAAAGTTTTAAATATTTTCCGCTTCTTTATTTACATCTTTTTTTGTTTTAAATGCAAAGAATTTACTAATAAAAAAGTTAAGAATTATTACTAAAATAGTAATTAAACATTTACTTATAAACTTATTCCAATTTAACATATTAAATAATAAATAAAAACCAAGAATTTCAACAACCATAGTAAAAGCTCTTCCAATCATAAATTTCACAAACTCTTGAAATTTCTCCTTAAAATTAGACGCTTGAGAAGCAAATACTAAATCTTTATTTGTAAAATACGCGAATAACACAGCTAAAACAATAGCTATAATATTTGCAATATTTTCATCCAAATTTTTAAATAAACTTACAAGTATAGAGAAAACGCCTATATTTACTATCGTTGTTAACACTCCGAAAAAAATGTATAATACAACTTCAATTGTTAGGAACTTTCTTTCAATTTCAAAAACTTTTTTAGGAAGTATTTTTTCAGATATTTTTAATATAAAATTTATAAAATTTTGTGTTATATTTCTAATTCCATTCATTTTATTCTTATATAACCACTTATATAGAAATATTATTTCATATAATTGATTAACCCTCCTTCTTAATAAAAAATTTAACCAACTTTACTTAATCTAGGTCTTAATACTACTTAGCAAATTTAGATAAATCAATATCCTCTTCTAGCACATTTGTACCTTTAGCTGTTTTAGGATCAATTGTATACCAATCTGAAGTACTATTATGATCCTCAAAAGAATCATATAATTGTATTACAATTTTTCCCTCTTCATTTTTTTCTGTTGCCACTTTACCTGGTCTATAGCCGGTTTTAGCTTCATAATAATCTAATGCCATTTGAGCCAATTCTTGCTCTGTGTATTCTTTACTATCTGTAGATTTACTATCATCATTTTTACTATCATCAATTTTATTATCATATACATTATTACTATTTACTTTATTACTATTTACTTTATTACTATTTACTTTATTACTATCAACTTTGTTATTATTTGCTTTGTTGTCATCTGCTCTGTTATTATCTACCTTATTATCAGTTAATTTATTTTTTCCAATATAAATAGTTTCATTTTTAATTTCATTTAATTCATTTGTATTTTCATCAGATTTTTTATTTAATTTAAATCCAAGATAAACACATACACTTACAAGAGCAATTATTATAAATAACATGATAATTATAATTACTGTTTTATTACTTTTTTTAACATCCTTTTTTATATTATCTTCCTTGCTATCCATACTAAATTACATTCCTTTCTTTCTGAAGGCACACATAACTATGAAATTTTTTTATTTCATTCAAATCAAAACCTTTCAAAAAATCTAATATATTTTTTCATAAATTCCATAATCTCTAACAATTTTTCTAACGTAATTATTGGTTTCTTTATATGGAATATTTTCAATATCTGAGCCATCAGCCTTTATAATTCCATCTGCAATCCATCTATCCACATTACCAATTCCAGCATTATATGCAGCCACTGCCAAAAAGTAATTTCCATTATATTTTTTTAGTAGCTCTGACAAATATTTTGTTCCCAACATTATATTAGTTTTAGCATCAAAAAGCATATCCGAATTAAAATTAACATCAGATATAACATTACTAGCCACTTCTTTAGCTGTAGTATCCATAAGCTGCATAACACCTTTAGCATTACTATTTGAAACAACATATTCATCAAAATTACTTTCCGCTTTTATTACAGCATAAATTAACAATGGATCTACATCATACTCTTTTGCATATTTTTCAACATGTTCAGAATATGTTTTAGGATACATTTTTTTCAATATCTTATCTGGTATATTAAATATTTTAATTACTCCAAAAAGCATGCATATTATTAAAATGAAAATAATAATATTCTTTTTTGTTTTGGACATTAATAACCATCCTTTCTCTTAAGTATTTTGAAATTATTTAACATCATACCAATTTTCAGCAACCTCAGTTTCAACTAATAATGGTATTGACATTTTAATTGCACCTTCCATACATTCTTTCAGCATTTCTTGAACATCCTGTGCTTGATTTTTTTTACATTCAATCATCAATTCATCATGTATTTGTAAAACAATTTTAGCATCAAAATCAGTTTCTTGTAATTTTTTATACATATTAACCATAGCAATTTTCATTATATCTGCTGCCGTTCCCTGTATAGGTGTATTCATAGCAGCTCTAGCACCAAATTGTCTTACCATAAAATTATTAGAAGTTAATTCTGGTATCATTCTTCTTCTATGGAATAAAGTTTCAACATACCCATCTTTTTTAGCTTGTTCAACTATATCTTTCATAAACTTATCAATTCCATTATATTTATCCAAATACTGTTCAATATATTGCTTAGCTTCTTTTCTAGAAATACCTAACTGTTCAGACAATCCAAAATCTGATATTCCGTATACAATTCCAAAATTAACAGCTTTAGCTGAGCTTCTTTGCTCTTTTGTTACATCTTCAATTGGGATTCCAAGAACTTTTGAAGCAGCTTGTTTATGAATATCTTCACCATTTAAAAATGCATGCATCATATGTTCATCTTGAGAAATATGAGCCAAAACTCTTAGCTCAATTTGAGAATAATCTGCATCAATATATACATATCCATCTTTTGGTTTAAACACTTTTCTAATTTGTTTACCAAACTCAAATCTAGTTGGAATATTCTGAAGATTCGGCTCTGTACTACTTATTCTTCCAGTTGCAGTTATAGTCTGATGGAAGAAAGAATGAATTCTATTATCTCTTTCATTTATATATGGAAGTAATCCTTCTACATATGTTGAATTAAGTTTCATTAAGCTTCTATATTCTAAAATTTTTTCAATAATAGGATGATGTTTTTTTAATTTTTCCAAAATATCAACATCTGTCGAATATCCAGTCTTAGTCTTTTTTATAACTGGTAAATTCAACTTTTCAAACAAAATAACACCCAATTGCTTTGTAGAATTAATATTAAACTCTTCTCCAGCTAGTTCATATATTTCTGAAGTTAATATATCTAAATGATTTTTAAGATTAGTACCAATCTCAATAAGCTCGCTTTTATCAACATACATTCCTGTAAATTGCATTTCAGCCAAAACCTCTAATAATGGCATTTCTATATTATTCAATAAATCTGTAGAATTATATTCTTTAATTTTTTCTGATAATTTATCATATAAATTTCCAATTACATATGAAAACATTGAAATTTCATATTTTTCCTCATCAGATTGAGCTTCACTTTCTATATCAAATAAATTAATTTGACCTTTAACTGTATTATTATTAGAATTTTCGTCATCCAAAAACTCATTAATATCAATACCCAGATATTCCATTGCCAAATCATTTAGCACATATTTATTTCCCGGATTTATTATATATGCTGCTATTTCAGCATCAAAATATATGTTATTTGGTTTAATTCCCAGCTCTTTTAACATAACATAATCTTCATTTAATTTAAAACCATATTTCTTTACTTCAACATCTTCAAATAACACTTTAAAATAATTAACAAATTTATCAATATCTAATTTTAAATAATAAACTATTTGCTCTTTCTTATTATATATTGAAATTGATTTAAATTTTTTCTTAATTATATTTTTACTAGACTTATCTTCAGTCTTACAAATATAAAATATAAATTCTTTTGAATTTTTAATATAATCAATTACTTTATTTAAATTAATCTCATCTGTCACTTCACATAAACTAAATAATTCTGATTGACTTTTAACTTCATCTTGCCCAGATAAACCAAATCTCTCAATATATCTCTTAAAATTAAGATCTTTAAAAATTTCAAAAACGGCATTTTTATCCCATTCTTTTATTTCCAAGTCTGAAATATCTATATCATCAACAGGAACAAAACAATTAATTTCTCCAAGAGCCCTTGAAAGTATTGCAAGCTCTTTATTATCAAGAATTTTTTCCTTCATTTTTCCCTTTATAGACGGAGCTTCATCTTTATCGAGCATTTCATATAAATTATCAATAGATTTATATTCTTGTATAATTTTATAAGCTGTTTTTTCACCAACACCAGGAACACCAGGAATATTATCTGATGAATCACCCATCAAACCTTTTACTTCAATTAATTGCTTAGGATCAACATTATATGTCGCAATAACCTTTGCTCTATCAAAATCTTCAACCTCTGTTTTTCCGGCTTTTGTTCTTGGAATATGAATAGTCACCTTATCTGTAGCCAATTGAAATGTATCTCTATCTCCAGAAAGTATAACAACATCAAGCCCTTTTTGCTCTCCAATTCTAGCAAAAGTACCTAAAATATCATCACCCTCAAAGCCTTCTTTCTCTATAATTGTAATATTCATTTTTCTCAAGATATCTTTTATTATAGGCATTTGCTGTGCAAGTTCATTTGGCATACCTTTACGATTTGCTTTATATCCATCATACATTTTATGTCTGGCCGTAGGAGCCTTCAAGTCAAAAGTCACGGCAAGATGATCAGGCTTCAAATCATCAAAAGCTTTAAACATAATAGCCAAAAAACCATAAACAGCATTTGTATAGGTTCCATCTTTTGTAGTAAGCATTTTGCTACTCATTATACCATAAAAAGCCCTATTCATAATACTATTACCATCTATTAATAATAATTTTCCCATATATAAATTCTCGTACAAAGCAAAAGCCTATAAAAATAATATTTACAGATTATTTATATAAACTTTTATTATACGAAACTCCTTTCTTCTTCAATAAGCTTTTATAAATTCTAATTCTTGTACATCTTAACACAATTTAGTTTATGTATCAACACATTTTCAACCAATTTCTAAAACAATAACTAATTTTACTGCCAAATATTAAATTAGTAGAGTAGGATATGTGAATATATATATTAAAAGAAGTGACGCGCAGCTTGGGAGCTTTAAAAAAATATCTTAATATCACAAAACTAAAACGAGGGCTCTACCATTCTCACACTACTTTGTATGGGCGACCAGCAAGTCACAAATTTTAATATATATATTCACATATCCGGCTAAAAAAATAAAATGTAAATAACTAACAATGAATAACAATTGACTAAAATACACAAAAATGCTATCATATCTTCTAATAAAGGAGTCGATAATATGTCAAAAAAAATAAAAAACTTAAACAATTTTCATATACCAAGATGGAATGAACTACCAAATATATATCTATACATGGATCAAGTTGTAAACTTAATAAATGGAACATTAGAGCCATATATATTTTTTAAAGATGATTTAAAAAACAAAAATTCCCAGCTCCTCACAAAAACCATGATAAACAACTACGTAAAAAATAATCTTATAGAAGCACCTGTTAGAAAGTTATATTCAAAAACTCAATTATCAAAACTATTTGCAATATGTGTTTTAAAACAAGTTTACAGTATGCAAGAAATTGATATACTAATAAACAGAATGCTTGAAAAAAGTGATATAGAAAAAGCTTATGACTTATTTTGCCAATTATTTGAAGATGCCTTAATCTGCACCTATAACAAAAAAGACTTTATAGGTTCAAATAATGAAAGCTCATATTTACTAAAATCCGTTTTATTATCATGTGCTTATAAAATTTATATTCAAAACATAATTAACTAAAAAAATCAAGTCATCATAAAACCAATTACGATGACTTGAATCTTTTACTCAGTTTTCTTCTTTGAAACTATATTAGCCCCAATTACAAAAATGACAGAAAAACCAATTATAACTAACATATTAACAATTAATTTTTTAATTATATCTCCACTAAAATTCTCAGTAGCTCCTATTATCTCATTTCCACTAATAAACCAAAATGCAGGTAAAATATGAGCAATTTTTTGTACAAAATCTGGAATCCACTTCATCGGAACAAAAGCTCCACACAAAAAACTTGAGCCCAAAGCCACAACATTTACAATACCATTTACAGAATTTTTACTTTTAATCAAATTTCCTATAAAAAAAGATAAAGTTAAAGCTGATAATGTAAATACTAATGAATTAATAGCAAACCATAATCCATTTATAGAAAACATTGAATTACCTATCAAAAATATAGGAAGTATAATATATATTGCCCATAATATCAAACAAAACAAACTATTAGACAATAGTAAAATTCTATTATATTTTTTATAATCTATACTACTTATCATAGTTCTTTTTCGAACATTTTCTTCTCGGAATATCAATAAAATCATACAAACAACATATATTCCAACAGCCAGAATACTATAGCTAGAAAAATTAAAATATGACGTAAGCTTTTGCATTGACGCTGTATCTAATTTAGATTTTACTTCTATATCAGCAATTTTTGATAAAACATCATTTGTATTTTTTATCAATTCATCTTCATTTTCTGAACTTTCCCTTTGAATTTGTGCGGTTTTTAAATATCTTTCAACAATCATTCCAGAAAGAGCTGATTGATATTCTCCAGTTGTTTTTATCTCAAGCTCTGGATTTTTACCATCTAAAAAATCTGACCTGAAATTTTTTGGAATATATACTATATAACTAACTTGTCTATAAAATAAAGCATCATTTATATCTTTTTCATTATTTCCTAAATCTACTTCTGTTGTATTTTGCTTTATGTATTGAATAAAATCATGTGTAATTCCAACATCTTCATCATTATTTACAATTAAAATACTTGGCTTTTCAGCTGAAAAATCAGCTGTTTGTTCATTATTTTTTACATTAAATGCAGCAAAAAATATAAGTATTATTGTATACATAATTATTGGAACCTTACATTTATTTAATACTTTAAAAAATGTCTTAAATACTATCATTATTTAAATCATTGACATAATTTACTATGTCATACTCCCTTCTCAATATAAATTTTAAATACTATCAAATTTTTGCTTTCTTAAACAAATAACTGAAATTCCAAGCATCACAATTGAAAAAATTGCTAAGCTTATTACATCAAAATTAAATTTTTCAAATGTATTGTAATAATATAAAGCATAAAAACCATCTGTTATCATATTAGCAGGATTTATTATATTTATTATTGGAACATTTTTATCAATTATATATTTCATAGTAATTCCCATCATGCCAGAAAAAAAGCACCCTATCATTGTTATACCTATTATTAATCCTGTTTTAATATTCTCATTACTTTTAATTACAGTTGTAATTGCCATTCCCATTGACAGTCCAGATAAACAACCAATTGCAGTAAGCTCTATTATCTTAATAATTTTATCACCATAATCAACTTTTAAAACACAAGAAGTAAATATAAGCAATAAAGCGGCTCCCAATAATTGAACAATATATGCAGAAAATGCACTACTTGCTATCAATTTAAATTTAGAAGTAGGTGTTATAGATAATCTTTTTCCAACACTACTCATATTAGCCATACACCAGTTTATAGTAACGCCACCTAGAATACCGCCATATAAGCAAGTCATTGCTATCAAAGTATAATATTCTATCATGGTATAACTTAAATTATTGCTTGTAATATTATTTATATTGGCATTATTTACCGAAAAAGCATTTAGTACTAAGACCATTGTTTTAAAAATGCCATTTTCATATTTTTTATCAATAATATTTTGTATCTTACTTTTTATAATATCTATACTGCCTTCTGATTGAACAAGCTCTTCTACCACATATTTAATTATTGTCTGATTCATTCCATTTTGATTAATTACAACTTTTGGATTATTTTCATTTGAAAATATTATATAGCCATCAATATCGCCATTTTCTAATAATTTACTAGCCTCATCTTCAAAGACATATTTAGTATCAAAAATTCTATCTTTATTATCTTTGTTACTTATATATTCTATAGACTGCTTCAAATTTTCATTATTTTCATATGCATCATTTGAAATAACAGCAACTTTTATAGCATCAAAATGCTCAGCTTTTTCAATATTTGAAAAGGCTAAATAGAAAAAGAAAGATAATATAATAGGAAATGCAAACGTCCAAAATATAAGCATTTTATTTCTAAAAAGAGCTTTTAACATATATTTAAAATTCTGAATAAACATTAGTCACGAAGCTCCTTTCCAGTTAGCTCTAAAAATATATCATTTAGAGTTGGTCTTTCTGAATAAATTTTTCTATATTTTATATTGTTATTTTTCAAAAAAGCAATTATATTTTCCAAATTATTATGTTCGCTTTTATATGAGATTTTCAATATATCATTTTCATAATTAACCTCATTTACTGATGGAACATTTTTGATTTCATTTAAATATCTAGAATCTAGCTCTTTTACCTCAATACTTATCTTTTCTTTTATATTAGCAAGCTCTTTCAATTCATCATTTGTTCCAGAAGCTATTATTTTTCCTTTATCCAAAATAATAACTCTATCACACAAAATTTCAACCTCTTCCATATAATGTGTTGTATATACTATTGTAGCACCATTTGCTCTCAAAGTTTTTATTCCATCTAAAATATTATTTCTACTTTGTGGATCAACAGCAACTGTAGGTTCATCTAGAAAAATAATTTCAGGTTTATGTGCAATTCCACAAGCAATATTTAATCTTCTTAAAAGTCCTCCTGATAATTGTTTTGGATAATACTTTTTAAACTCCTGCAAACCAACCAAATTTATTGCATCTTCAATATATTTTTTCCTTTTTAATTTGTCAGAAATGTATAACCCACAAAAATAATCAATATTTTCAAATACCGTAAGTTCATTAAAAACCGCAACATCTTGAAAAACAACACCAATTTTTCTTTTTATATCATAACTATTAGGAGTCATTTCTTTATTAAAAATTTTAATATTGCCTTTATTAAAATTTAATAATGAAAGAACACAATTAATGGTTGTAGATTTTCCACTTCCATTTGGTCCTAAAAGTCCTAAAATCTCGCCTTTATGAACCTCAAAAGACAAATTATCAACAGCTTTATTTTTCTTATACTGTTTTGTCAAATTTTTAATTTCAATAACATTTTCCATTTTAATCCCCTTTAATTTATATTATATATTAATTTTGTTTCTTGGATTTTAATTAATTGTAGATATATATGTCTTAACAAATATTTTAACCATTTCTGATATTGTTTTTCGATCTTCATCAGACACTTCTCTATATGCTTTTATAAGTTGTGGTACCTTTCTCAAAATTGTATTTTTAAAATCTACTGTTGTAGTAACCGAATTCGTATACAAAACATCAAAAATTTCATCAACAAATATCTTTCTCTGATCAGCAGTTGTATTTTTAAGCCATTCCTGAACTGTTTTATTTATTTTATCACTTACATTTGATGTACTATCTAGTACTACTGGTCTATTTCTAATTATTTGCCAAGAATAAATATCATGTTGATATATTCCTTTTTCAACACTATATACAACCAATTGTTTTTCAGCATGATATAAAATTCTACCTATTATAGAGTCTTGCGGAATATAAGTTGTAATTTTATTTACGATGTTTTTATTTTTATATTCTGAAACAAGATTTTCATCAAATCCCGGACCATCATAATTATCCACACTGATAATTCTGTTTTGAATATCCTCAGGTGCAGAAACTGCCGAATAAATTGCTACATTTCCTCCTTTAGAGTGACCACCTATACGAATATTTTTATATGAATATTCACTTGCTACATTTTTTAAATATTCTAAACCTTCCAATTGTGCGGGAACATTTTTCATAAAGCTTAAATTAAAATCTTCTTTCCAGCCATTAATAGTTTTATCTGTTCCTTCATATGAGATATACATCTCACTATACGAAATATGAATAGTTATAGCAGAAAACTGTTTTTCAGATTCTGTATCAGCATTTTGAACAAAATTTGTAACAATCATATCTTTAAATCTTTCGCTTTTTCCTAAATTAGATATTAATTGTTTATCTCCATTATAATTAAAATCCTCATTTGGAATAGGACTCATTTGATTTGAAATCTCCTCAATTTTCATATTATTTTTTAATTGAATTCTATCAAAAATTAGATATGAAAATCTTGCTAGAATCATGCTATCAATTTCATTAAAAGGATGCTCATTATCAATTTTAAGATCTCCTCTCCAAATTAAATAATCATTTATATTAGCCATATTTTACCACATCTCACTTTCACATAAATTAATTTTATATATTTTTAAATTTCTTATCGTACAGAATTATATAACATAAAACTTTTTTATACAACAATAAATATTTTTCACTGATTTTTTGCGAACAAATGTGTTGATTTGTAATTTATACTATGATAAAATACTTAAGACTTATTTTATTATTCAAGGAGGTTTTAATTTGGATATATATGCACAAAACATTTATGAGGTTATTCAAAATGGTAGCAAAAAACATGTTTTAATCATCTATAACATTTCAGCAAACCATTATGTTGGATTAACAATTCATACAAAAGAATTCAAAGAACTACCATATGTAAAATCTATAAACAGATTTGTTGACATTAATGATTTACAAGAATATAACAAAAAAAATATTAAACGGATTGGTATATATTAAAGGAAAATTTTTAAAAGTAACAAATAAAGACTTCTTTGAAATACTAAAACTTTTAAAAGAATCTTTAATGCAAAAACTAGATAAAAAAATAGACTTCAAAAATATTGAAAAAATAAAATACTTAAAATGGTGTTATGATAAAATATTATTAGATACTACTAATAATATTATTTCTAATTTAAAACCATGTTCTATTTGTTGGGTTGATTTCGGACAGAATATCGGATCCGATTTGAAAATTAAAATTTCTGAAAATCTTGACTCTCGTAAGAAAATGATTTATAATATACTTATATTTAATTGTTGCACATCGTAAGATGTGGAAGTTCTTTTTCAAAGACTAGGTTCAACCTAGTCTTTGCTTTTTGTAATAATATTTTTTTATTTACATATAATATAAATACATTTAATGTTGCACATTAAAATGTGATTTTTTCGTTTATAAACGCTTAAACTTCCTCTGAGTAAGAGGAAGTTTCTATTTAATTTTATTGTCGGAAACACTTGCGAACTTTATTAATGCTCCAAAATTACGCATTAATTTTGTGTGAAATGTTTTGGCATAACGTTTCCTCTTTATGAAAAATTACAAATCATATTAATTTTTCTCTATTTTCTTTATTTCAAGATTTCTTTTAATTTTAGAAGTTGTTGTTTTTTCCATTGGCTCTGTTGTTATTAAAATTCTTTTTACATGTTTATATGCTGGAAGAGCAGTATTAACTTTTTCTTTTATTTCATTCATAATTTTTTCTTTAACTGCTTCGTTATCTTTTAAATCTATATTCTCACATTCTTTTGCAAGCTCTTTTTCGTCATAAACAATTTTAGCTTCTAATAATGTATCTGTTTTTGTTTTATTTCTAGCAAATACTAAACTTTCCGTTATGTATGGTATCTTGTTTATTAGACCTTCTATTTCATCCGGATATACATTTTTACCATTTCTTAAAACAATAATATCATTTTTTCTACCTGTTAAATGTAAAAATCCGTCTTCATCAAAATATCCATAATCACCAGTTTTAAACCAACCATCTTTATCTATTGCCTTTTTAGTTTGCTCCTCATTTTCATAATATCCAAGCATTATACTTGCACCTTTTGCACAAATTTCTCCAACTCCATCAGCATTTTTGTCTATAATTTTCATTTCTATAGCTGGAAAACATACTCCAACAGTTCCTGCTTTATGATATTTATCTGTTTCTGCTGTGAGAATTGGTGATGTTTCTGTTAAACCATACCCTTGTACAGCATCAATTCCGATATTATGATATCCTTGGATAGTTTCTTTTTCCATTTGAGCTGCTCCATAATAAATTATTCTAATACGCTCTCCTAGGTTTTCTCTTACTGCTTTAAACAATTTCTTTCTTGCATCTATATGTAATTTTAATAAGAAATTTGAAATTTTAACGCCTTTATCAAATTTTTCTTTTTGTCCTGATTCAGCAATTCCATTTTTTATTTTTTTATAGATTGCTTCTAGTAATACTGGAACTGCAACTATTATTGAAACATCATATTCCTTTAAGTTTTGAGCATAATATTTAAGACCATCACAAAATGCCAAGCAAACACCACTATAAAATCCATATAAAAATGAAATTGTACATTCAAAAGTATGATGTAATGGCAATATTGAAAGAATTGTATCTGTATCATACATTTTTGAAAATGTTGCCATATCTTCTATATTTACACATATATTTTTTTGAGATAACATAACACCTTTTGACTCAGAAGTTGTTCCTGATGTAAATAATAAAATAGCCATCTTATTTTCATCAATAACCACTTCATCATATTTTTTATCACCTTCATCAATTAATTTTTGACCTTCATCTCTAACATTATCCCAATATTCTACATCTTCATCAGAAACATTATCCATACATATAATTGTACTCAAATTTGTTTCTTTTGATTGTTTCATATTTTTCATTGGAGTCAAATATGTTTTGTCACATACTACTACATCTGCACCGCTTCTTCTTATTAAGTTTTCTATTTCTTTTTCAGGTAATAATTTGTCAAGTGGAACTATTACTAGACCTGAAGTTGTAGTTCCTAAATATGTCATACACCACTCATATCTATTTTTACCAATAACTGCAACCTTTTTTGCACCTCTATTAAGCATTGCTGTACCAAATGCTTTCATATCTCTACCTGCATCAGCATATGTCTTTTTTATTATTTCTTTATCTGAAGGTTTGTTTTTATATTTATAAGCAATATGATCAGAATAATGCTCTATACTGTAAAAAGCAAGATCTCTATAATTATTAATTCTTCTTGATTTATAAACTCTATTATCTCTTTTTTTAGAGCTTCTTATATTTTCAATCTGTTCATTTGAATAAAACATTAATATTCCCCATTTCTTTATAAAAAATTTAATATGTGATATCTCATAATCTAGTTTTCGAAACTAGATTATCATTAAGATTACATATTGTCAATTTACTGACTAAGTGTTCAAAAAAATATTATCCATATTTTCACAAATAAAATTATCAAAATAATTTTTTATTTCATGATATACATATCCACTTTTAATTGTCCACGCTATAACAACATACTTTTTTCTTAATCTTTTAAGCCATTTATAATCATAAAATTTAAAATCACATGATATAAAATCAGGCTCACAAAGAGGAATAAACAATAATCTAGAAGCTATTTTCTCCAAAAAATTATTATATGTATATGCAATCAGTATTCCTCTTATATAGTCAGGTCTATTTTTCTTAAACCATCTAACAATCATCGGATTAAAACTTTTTACTGCAAACTTTCCTTTATAATTATCCAAGATTTTAGCCAAAAAAGGCTCTAACTCACCAGGTCGTCTATCATATTTTATCTCAATTATAATTGGAACTTTTCCATTAACTAAATCTAATACTTCTTCCAAAGTAGGAATACGCTCATCAGATCCATGTAAACGAAATCTTTTTAATTCATCTAATGTGAAATCAACAATATTTCCGCTTCTTCCAGTCATTCTACTTAAATCATCATCATGAAAAACAATAATTCTATTATCTTTTGTCAAATGAACATCTAGCTCTATTATATAATTATTATCCATAGCTCTTTTAAAAGCACTTAATGAATTCTCTCTAGTATCAATTTCGCCAAAATCACCCCTATGAGCTATAATATTTTGTTTTAAAAAATCAACATCTCTTTTCATTTAGTACCTCCTATTTCTCATTTGTTTAACATATTAAAAACTGTCATATACTCGAAAATTATCAAATTTATTCTTCTACTTTAACATTATCATATCCTGCTATTTGCTTAAATTCATTTATTATCTCTTCATTTACAAAAATTCCACCTGACATTACAGATTTTTCTCCATTAATAATTTTTACAGCAATATTATTTCTATCACCTGCAAAAAATTTTATCGCACCTCTTAATTTTTCCTTTTGTTGCTCTGATAATGAGGTTATGTCAATACATAAACAATGTGAACTTTTTGCTCCAAATTTGGTAATTTTACTTGCTACAATCTTAGTTTCTTCATCTTCTCTTATACTAAGTCTTCCCTCAACTAAAACAATATTATCTTCAATTAATAAATCAGCACAATTCATATAGCAATTTTCAAAAACAATAATTTCACATGATCCATATAAATCTTCGATTGTGACAAAAGCCATTAACTTATTAGATTTCGTATATTTTTTCTTTATACTACTAATAATTCCAGCAAATTTTATATTTTGTCCATCTTTATAAATTATTTTTCCAGTTTCAAGCTCTTCTTCTTTAGCTTCAGCCATTTTCAAAGTATTAATATTAGTTTGGTTTTCAATTTCATTTCTCAAAGATTCTAGCGGATGACCAGTTATATATAATCCGAGCATTTCTTTTTCCATTGATAAGAGCTCTTTTTCAGAATATTCATTTAAAATAGTATACTTATATTTAATTTTATCTAATTCTTGTTCCTCTTCACTTCCCATCGCCATATCAAACATAGTTATCTGTCCTTTTAATGTATGCTTTGAAGAAGTATTTATGCTATCAACAATATCCTCAAAAGATGCAAGTAATGTTGCTCTCGTTTGATTAAATTCATCCATAGCACCTGATTTTATCAAGCTTTCAATACATTTTTTATTTACAGAATCATTTTGCATTCTCTCACAAAAATCTGGTAAATCTTTAAAAGGTCCATTTTCTGCTCTATTTTTTACAATAGCATCTAATACTGCAAAACCTACATTTTTTATTCCACCTAATCCAAATCTAATTTTGCCATCTTCAACAGTAAATTTAGTATAGCTTTTATTAATTTCCGGTTTTAAAATTTGAATATTTAATCTCTTACATTCATCAATATAAATAGGAGCTTTATCCAAATTACCCAAAAAGCTATTAAGTGTAGCAGCCATTAATTCGGCAGGATAATATGCTTTTAAATATGCAGTTCTATATGACACAACCGCATATGCTGCAGCATGAGATTTGTTAAAAGCATATTTTGCAAATTCCGCCATTTCATCAAATATCTTATTTGCAGATTGTTCATCAATTCCATTTCGTACACATCCAGGAATTATTATATTCCCGTTTTCATCAGTTTGACCATGAATAAAATACTCACGCTCTTTTGCCATTACATCAAGTTTCTTTTTACCCATTGCACGTCTAACCAAATCAGCTCTACCAAGAGAATATCCAGCTAAATCTCTAACAATTTGCATAACCTGCTCTTGATAAACCATACAACCATATGTTACTTTAAGAATAGGTTTTAAAGCTGGATGCGTATATACCGCATGTTCCGGATCTTTTTTGTTTGCGATATATCTAGGAATTTGGTCCATAGGTCCGGGTCTGTATAATGAAACACCAGCAACAATATCTTCTAGACAATCTGGTTTTAGGTCTTTCATAAAGTTTGTTATTCCTTGACTTTCAAACTGAAATATTCCAACGGTGTTTCCATCTTGCCATAATTTATATACTTTTGGATCATTCATATCTTTATCATATACAACATCAATTCCTAAATTCTGTTTTACCAAATTAATTGTATCTTGTATAACAGTTAAAGTTCTAAGCCCTAAAAAGTCCATTTTTAATAAGCCAAGCTCTTCAAGAGTAGTCATTATAAATTGTGTTGAAATCAAATTATCTCTGACATATAGAGGAACATATGTATCAACAGGATCCTTAGTTATAACAATACCACAAGCATGAGTTGAAGCTTGTCTTGGTAAACCTTCAAGACCCATTGCAATATCTAAAAGCTTATGTATTTGATCATCGCTCTCGTACAAATTACTTAATTCCTTATTTTGTTCCATAGCTTTTTTTATAGTTATATGCACTTCATTTGGAATCATTTTAGCTAGTTTATCTGTTTCAGCATATGAAACATCTAAGGCTCTACCAACATCTCTTATAACCATTCTCGCTGACATTGTTCCAAATGTTATAATTTGAGATACATGATCATGTCCATATTTTCTAGAAACATAATCAATTACTTCTTGTCTTCTTTCATAACAAAAATCAACGTCAAAATCAGGCATACTGATTCTTTCAGGATTCAAAAATCTCTCGAAAATCAGACTATACTTAATTGGATCAATATCAGTAATTCCAATTGAATATGCAACAATAGATCCAGCACCTGATCCACGTCCTGGTCCTACTGGAATTCCTTGTGATTTCGCCCAATTTATATAATCCCAAACAATTAAGAAATAATCCACATATCCCATTTTTTTGATAACTGATAACTCGTATTCTTCTCTATCTCTAATTTCTTTTGGAATATCATTTCCATACCTTTGAATCATTCCATCACTACTTAATTTTCGCAAATAATCATAATGTGTTTCAAATTCTTCAGGAACATCATAATTAGGAAGAATTGTATGTCCAAAATCAAATGTAACATTACATTTATCTGCAATTTTTACTGTGTTTTCTAGTACCTCTGGAATATTTGAAAAATACTCCTCCATTTCTTCTGGTGATTTTATATAATAATCATTTGTAGAAAAAGACATTCTATCTTCATCAGTCATACGTTTTCCTGTTTGCACACATAATAAAACTTCATGATTATAATAATCTTCTTTTCTTAAATAGTGAGAGTCATTTGTTGCTACTAGCGGTATGTTTAGTTTTTTAGACATTGAAATAAGCTGTTGATTTACTAATAATTGCTCCCTTAATGAATTAGCTTGAACTTCTAAATAATAATCTTCTCCAAATAAGTTTTTAAACCACATAGCAGATTCCTCTGCTTTTTGCATATCACCTTTTAATATAGCTTGACTTATTTCACCTGCCAAACATGCACTGCAACAAATAAGCCCATCGTGATATTTTTCTAGAAGCTCTTTATCAATTCTAGGCTTATAGTAATAACCATCTATAAATCCCAATGAAACTAATTTAGATAGATTTTTATATCCATCATTATTTTTTGCCAACAATATCAAATGATTGTATTTATTATCAATATTAGGCTCTTTATCAAATCTTGTTCTTGGAGCAACATAAACTTCACAACCAATAATTGGCTTAACTCCATTGGCTAAACAAGCCTTATAAAAATCAATTACACCAAACATAACACCATGATCGGTTATTGCAATAGCATCCATTCCCAGCTCTTTTGCTCTAACTGGTAAATCTTTTATTCTATTTGCCCCATCTAATAAACTGAATTCACTATGCACATGTAAATGAACAAATTTTGACATTTGAGCTTCCTCCGTTTCTTTATTCATGTATTTTATCATCTTGTAATGATTTTTTCAATATTATATTTCTTTTTCTTATTATATAAAAAATTTGTTGAATTTATTATTTTAAACATATATAATAATTACAGTTCACAGCATTATAAATGCTAATAAATACCTCATATGTATATATTTTTAGAAAGGTTATATATTATGAAAAATTTAAAGAAATTTTTATTATTTATACTAATCACAATTCTGATTATTTTAGCATTGATTGGATTGCAAGGGTATAATTTATACAATAGTGCTATTAGCCAAGTATCATTATCTGACAAAGTTAATGAAATAAGAAATAACGAAAATTTTGTAAAATACTCGGATTTGCCAGATGATTTAGTAAATGCCACTATTGCAGTTGAAGACCATAGATTTAGAGATCATGGAGCTATTGATATTGTTTCAATTGGTAGAGCAATATTCTCAAATATAAAAGCTCAAAATTTAGTTGAAGGTGGAAGTACTATTACTCAGCAAGTTGCAAAAAATCTTTATTTCATGGAAAATACAGATGATATTTCTCGAAAAGTTGCAGAGCTTATAATGAGTTACCACTTAGAAAAAAATTATTCTAAAGAAGATATTTTTGAATTATATGTTAATACTATTTATTACGGAAATGGTTATTATGGAATTAAAGATGCCTCAAACGGCTATTTGAAAAAAGAACCTAAAGACCTAACTTTAGATGAATCAACAATGCTTGCTGGAATTCCAAATGCACCCAGTGTTTATGCACCAACTGTTAATATAGATTTATGTAAAAAAAGACAAGCTAAGGTTATACGCTCTATGGTGAAATATGGATATATTTCTCAAGATGAAGCTGATAAAATAAAGCTTGGAATATAATTAGTAAAATAAAAATATACATTCGAATTTATAATATCTGAATGTATATTTTTATTTTTTAGTTATTATTCAGCTTTTGGAGCTTCATCAACTTTAACTTCTTCAGTTGCTGGAGCTTCAACTTTTACTTCTTCAACAGCTGGTGTTGCTACTTCTTCAGCTACAGGAGCTTCTTCAGTTTCTACACCTTTGATAACTATTTCTTTGTTTTCAATTCTAGCACCAATTGCCTCTTTAGTTTTAGAAGCTTTACCTACTCTATCTCTTAAGTAGTATAATTTAGCACGTCTTGCTTTACCTACTCTAACAACTTCAACTTTTTCTACCATTGGTGAGTGAATTAAGAATGTTTTTTCAACTCCACATCCGTAAGCAACTCTTCTTACTGTAAATGTAGCATTTAATCCTCCACCTTGTTTTTTAATTATTATTCCTTCGAATACTTGGATTCTTTCTCTATTACCTTCCTTAATTCTTTGATGTACTCTTACTGTATCACCAACTTTAAGGTCTGGAATCGCATTTTTCATTTGCTCATGTTCAATTGATTTTATGATATCCATCGATATTCTCCTTTCTTAATTTTTAGGGATTCTATATCCCTTATCCTAAATTTAAAATTATATTTACATAGATTCTATTTATCTACATTATTTAATACTTTTTTATCTTCAACAGATAAATCAGCATTTTGTAAAAGCTCTGGTCTTTTATTATATGTATTTTTTAAAGATTCAGCTCTTCTCCATCTTCTTATATTTTCATGATGACCAGATTTTAAAATTTCTGGTACTTCACGATTTCTAAATACTTCTGGTCTTGTGTATTGTGGATATTCTAACAAGTTATTTGAAAATGACTCTTCAGCTGTAGATTCATTGCTAAGTACACCCTCAATATATCTGCTAACAGAATCAATTAATACCATTGCTGGTAGCTCTCCTCCTGTTAAAACATAATTTCCAATTGAGATTTCCTCAGGATTAATCTCATCTATAACTCTTTGATCAATTCCTTCATAATGCCCACATAAAATTATTAAGTGCTGCTCTTTACTAAGACTTTCGACTTTTTGTTGATTTAATAAATTACCTTGTGGTGACATATATATTACTTTTGCATTTTCATCTTTTACAGATGTATAAGCATCATATACAACATCTGGTCTAATTACCATTCCAGCTCCACCACCGTATGGAGTATCATCTACTTTTTTATGCTTATCCTTTGAAAAATCTCTAATGTTTATTAAATTAATATTTATTAAATCTTTTTCAATTGCCCTTCCCAAAATACTTTGATTTAAAGAATCAAACATTTCTGGGAAAAGTGTTAAAACATCAAATTTCATCTTTCCTCCATTATTCTACTAAACCTTTTAATAAATGAACTATTACTTTTTGTTTTTCAATATCAATATTAAGTATAACATCTTCAATTCTAGGTAAAAGTATTTGCTTACCAAGTTCATCTTTTACCACAAAAATATCACGACTTCCTGTATTATATATATCATCTACTTTACCTAAATATTGATCAGTATCTGTATATACATCAGAACCTATAATATCTGCAATAAAATATTCTCCCTCTTCTAGCTCTTTAGCATCTTTTCTATGAATTTTTAAATAACAGCCTTTATATCTTTCTGCGATATTCATATCTTCGATACCTTCTAATTTCATAAGAACCATATCTTTTTGATATTTTACTTCTTTAATTTTCATTTCAATTATATTTTTATTTTTAACAACTAGGATTTTTCCTAATCTCTCAAATTCTGTTATATCATCTGTAAAAGGCTTTACTTTAACAAATCCTTTAACTCCAAATGTATTAACAATTTGACCTATTTCAAAATATTCTTGCATTTTTACCTCTAATCTACAAATTCAATATTAACTTTTTTATTTTCTTTAGCTGATACTGATTTCATAACAGTTCTTATTGATTTTGCTACTCTACCTTGTTTTCCGATAACTTTTCCCATATCATCTTTTGAAACACTTACTTTAAATGTTATAACATTACCTTCAGTAATTTCTTCGATTGATATAGCATTTTTATCGTCAACTAAGTTAGTAATTATCAATTCTAAAATTTCTTTCATATTTTTCTCCTTTCACAAAGAGACCTAAATTATTTTGCTTTTTCTATTAAAGCTTTAACTGTTTCTGTTGGTTTTGCACCATTTTTAATCCATTGTGCAGTTTTTTCTTTGTCTAAAACTATTGTTGCAGGATCTGTCATAGGATTGTATGAACCGATTTTTTCGATTATTTTACCATCTCTTGGAGATCTAGAATCAGCAACTACTATATGATAGAATGGAGCTTTTTTAGCACCTTGTCTTTGTAATCTAATTTTTACCATTTTTCTTTTTCACCTCCTTAAAATTTCAAGTCATTAAAAGCATTTTTATCAATACCTTTTAGACTCTTCATCATATTTTTCATACCTTTTTCAGATTTCATTTGTTTCATCATTTTCTGAGTCATCTCAAATGATTTCATAAATTTATTCAATTGTTCAACAGTTGTTCCACTACCTTTTGCAATTCTTAATCTTCTTTGACCATTTATTATTTTTGGATTTCTTCTTTCTGCTTTTGTCATTGAATATATCATTGCTTCTATTCTAATAAATTCCTTATCATCAACTTTTACATCATTTATTTTGCTTCCTAATCCAGGTATCATTTTTAATATTGATGAAAAAGATCCCATTTTCTTAATTTGTTTTAATTGTGCTAAATAATCATCTAAATCGAAATTATTTTTTCTAAGTTGAGCTTCTAACTTTTCTGCTTCCTCCTCAGATAATGCCTCTTCAGCTTTTTCTATTATTGAAAGAACATCTCCCATTCCTAAAATTCTTTGTGCCATTCTATCAGGATGGAATTGTTCAATATCATTCATTTTTTCACCTGTTGCAATAAACTTTATTGGTCTATCAGTAACTTTTTTTACAGATAATGCCGCACCACCACGAGTATCACCGTCTAGTTTTGTAAGTACTAAACCATCTATTCCAACTGTATCTTTAAAAGTTTGTGCAACATTTACAGCTTCTTGACCTGTCATACTGTCTACAACAAGTAAAATCTCATGTGGTTTTACAGCAGACTTTAATTCTGAAAGCTCTTTCATTAAATCTTCATCAATTTGTAATCGTCCTGCTGTATCTATAATTATTACATCATTTAATTTTTTATATGCTTCCTCAATAGCATTTTTAGATATCCTTACAACATTTTTTGAATTTTCCTCTGCATATACAGGAATGTTCAATTGAGCCCCCAAAACTTGTAATTGTTTGATAGCTGCAGGTCTATAAACGTCACATGCAACTAATAATGGCTTTTTGCCTTGTTTTCTTAATAAATTTGCAATTTTGCCAGCAGTCGTTGTTTTACCAGATCCTTGTAAACCTATCATCATTATTATTGTAGGAGGATTTGGAGATATATTTATTTTTGAATCTGTTCCACCTAACAATTCTACTAATTCATCTTTAACAATTTTTATTATTTGTTGTCCTGGAGTCAATGATTTTAAAACATCTTGACCTAAAGCCTTTTCCTGAATTGTAGCAATAAATTCTTTTACTATTTTATAATTAACATCTGCTTCAAGTAATGCTAATTTTACTTCTCTTAACATTTCTTTCAAATCAGATTCAGTTATTCTAGTTTTTCCTCTAAATTTTCTGGTTATTCCTTGTAATTTTGAAGATAATCCCTCAAATGCCATTTGAAGTTCCCCCTTACATTAAATTAATTGTTCTAATCTTTTTTTTATGCTTTGTATTTCTATTTTATTGGTTTCATTTTCTACCTTTTCTAAATCATTTATTATCTTTTTTATTTTTTTTTCTTGATTTAGCATTTTTTTCAAAAAACATAATTTTTCTTCTATTTCTATTAGTTTATTTTTTCCTTTATTTATTACATCATTTACAGCTTGTCTTGTTATATTATTATTTTCAGCTATTTCTGAAAGTGATAAATCATTATTATAATAATCATTTAACAACTCATATTGTTTTTCTGTTAATAATTCACCATATATTCCAAATAGTATTCCTATTTTTATTTTTTCTTCCATATTTTTATTTTGCTTCCTTTCTTGAGATTTTTTCATCTATCTCAAAAAAATGTAATGCTAATATACTTTACACCATTTTCATGGATTTGTCAAGTATTTTTACATTACATTTTGCGATTTATATTACATTTTGCAATTTTATTAAATATGTTACAACTCACTGTCAATATTTTTAAGTACAATATTATAATTGTTAGCATTTACAATATATGTATTTTTATATTATCACTTTGAATTCCATAATTCTGTTAATTCATTATCTGTAATAATTTTTAAGTCATTTCTTGCATATATAATCATATTTCTCTTTTCCTCTATATTTTCAATACTCCTTAGATAATTTAAAACTGCTTCTTTTCCTCCTATTTTTTTATTAAATTCATTTAGCTCTTCTTTAGAAAATTTACGAATTTCGCCTGTTTTAGCATCTCTCATTTTACAACTTACTGATAGTTTTTTTAACATAGCAAATCTTTCTAATATATGATCATTTTCTTTCTCTTCAGAGCCTCTAATCGTATTAATTGCCTCATCTATATTATTAACATACATTGGTGATTTATAAATTTGATAAGCCATAATACTTCCAAACATTATAGCAGATAACACAATAAAAGCAACAACAGATATTACTACTTTATCTTTATACATTATTATCCCCCCTCTTATCAATTTTCTTTTGATACATTTTTACTTGTTCTAATTTCATATTTAACTTATTCATAATATATTTATTATATTGTTTTACAGAATATATTATAATAAAATATATTAATGTATACACTATAAGATAAATAATTCCATATGATAATATATAATACTTTATATTAAACAAATCTTGTGTAGGATTAATGCTGGTTTCAAGTAAAATTGCTACTATTACTCTCTGTGTAAAAAACGCTATTGTTGAAAAGGAAATCATTCCAATAATATAATACATAATTTTTTTAAAGATAAAATTAATTTTTGCCATATCTATATCATCCTTTCTTCTAAATAATTCATAATGCTTGAGTTTCTTCTTCTAGAAACTATTTGTTCACTTGAATCATCTAATTTCACTACTATCTTTCCAGTTTCACTTATATCAAATTTCTCAACATGTTTTATATTAACTATACAACTTTTTGAAACTCGCATAAAATCTGTATGCTTTTTTTCTAATTCATACAATCTACTTTTTATCTTATAGCTTTCATTCTTTAATTTACAATAGTTATATTTTTTATCACTATAAAACATAATTATATCGTTAATATCTATTTCTATTAATGAATAATCTTCATTCAAAACAATAACCATATTTTTTTGTTTTTTATTATAATTATTTATATATTCAATTAACTGTTGCACTTCTTTATTTTCTGAACAATATTGTATTTCTAAATATATCTCATCACTTTTCAGACTTTCATTACTTTTTTTATTAAAATTAATTTTCATAAAATGTTTATCCTCCTAAAAAAATATAATTAATTTATCTTATTTTATAATTCAGATTTCAAAATTTCAACAATACGTTATAAATGGTCATATATAGTGATATATGGTTATATAATATTCCTTTAAATGACTTAAATAGAGAAGATTCATTGAATCTTCTCTATTTGTATCACTTTATTAAATTAGTAGAGTAGGATATGTGAATATATATATTAAAAGAAGTGACGCGCAGTTTGGGAGCATTTAGTAAAATCATAATGCCACCCAAACTCAAATGTGGGCACTACCATTCTCACACTACTTTGTATGGGCGACCAGCAAGGAACGTATTTTTAATATATATATTCACATATCCGGCTTATTTTAAACACTTTATAATTTTTTCAATTCAAAACGATACTTTTGAGTAATATCTGGATACTTCTCGTGATCTACTTCTGACATAAACATCTCTAATGGTCTTACAGCAAAATCAACACCATTTGTACATTCAGTTTTATATAAAGGTTTGTAAACCATTAATTCTTCATTATCCTCGGTATGTCTTGCAGTACCAATAATTTCATATAAATACAAATTTGGCTCTTCTTTTAATTGTTCCTCAGTCATCTTTTCTCTCTTAAAATGTTGAACAACATCTCCCTTATTAAATTTTCTTTCCATAAATCCTCCTTAAATTATATCATTTATTAAATATTTTTATTTCTTATATAATCTCCTTCAAATTCTTCTGCTAATATATCCATAGCTATTGAATCATAATATTTTCCATTTATATATTTACATTTTCTTCTTCTTCCATATTCTTTAAATCCGCATTTTTGATAGCATTTTAGTGCTCTTTCGTTAAATTCCATTAAATCTAATTTTATATTTTGTAAATTTAAATACTTGAATCCATATTCTAAAATTAATCTAATTGCTTCAGTTCCATATCCATTATTTCTATAGGCCTTATCACCTATAAAAATACCTAGTGTTGCAGTTCTATTAATATCATTAAAATTTTCTAAACAGACTGTTCCTATCATTTTATTTTCATCTAATGTAACAATTACAAAAGATGATTTTTGATTTGAATGTTGCTCTAGAAATTCTTTTTCTGCTGATAATGACTGCAATTGACCGCTTCTCCCTAAATAATCTGTTGTTTCAAAATCGTTCATCCATTCTGTAAATATTTCATAATCTTCTGTACTTCTAGGTGATAAATATATTCTATCTCCAACCAATTTTTTAAAATACTTCATATAAAACCCCCTCTTTATGCGTATTATTTGAATAAAAATTTAGCACTCCTTGTTTACAAATCCAATTTTATTTCTCTATTACATTCTTCGTATTTTCTGTAAGTTACGCCACAATAATCTAGCATTTTTTTAGATACTATATTTCCATCTGTTCCATTATATTTATCTGACTTATATACAATTTCCTTTATTCCAGACTGAATTATTGCTTTTGCACACTCATTACATGGAAATAAATCCACATATATTGTTGCACCTTCAAGATTCGAACCCTTATTGTTTAGTATAGCATTTAGCTCAGCATGACATACATATGCATACTTTGTGTGCATAAAATCTCCTTCTCTGTCCCAAGGCATATGTTTATCATCATATCCATTTGGAGCTCCATTATATCCTACTGATAATATCTTTTTATCTTTACTAACTATACACGCTCCAACTTGTGTATTAGGGTCTTTACTCCTTTGTGCTGACAACATTGCAATTCCCATAAAATAAGAATCCCAACCTATGTAATCTTTTCTTTTTTCTTGCATAATTCTTACTCCTTCTCGTCATTAAATTATACATTTATTATAAGTATTTTTATGTATTTTTGTCAATCTTTAGCAAGTGTTATTATACCAATTTTATTACAACCTATTTGTGACAAAACTCTTGCACATTCATTTACTGTACTACCTGTTGTAAATACATCATCTAATAGTAATACCTTCTTATTTTTTAAACATATATCGCAATTTTTTAATTTATATGCATTTTTAACATTTTCCACACGCATATCTTTTGATAATGAACTTTGTGGTTTTATATTTTTTACTTTTTCTATTATATTAGTTTGTAATTTTATCTTTTTTATTTTTTGGGTTATTCCTTTTGCAATCAATTCGCTTTGATTATAACCTCTTCTTCTCTTTCTTTTTTTATGTATTGGGACAGGTATTAATATATCATAACCTTTGATATATTCACTTATTTCTTCAGATGATAATATTATTTGTACCCAAGTTCTATACAAATACGATTTATCGTTAAATTTATAATCTATTATTTTTTCTCGTATATCACCTTTATACTCATACATCCATAAATGTTCTTCAAAAAATTTATCCTCATATTTTTGTATTTTGTTAATTTGCTTTAATTTCAAATACTCATTACAATATTCACACAAGTATGAGTTTGTTATTTCTCCACAAAAACCGCATATCTTTGGAAAAATTAAATCGAGAGCAGTTTCAATTAGATTTTCCTTCATAAAACCTCCTTAAATTGCCCCCTATATTTATATATTCTTTTATATTTTTTTCAACTTATATTCCAACCCCGTATTACGCTTTTTACTATCAACATTATTAATCATAAATTCAATAACATTGGAGCTACCAATTACTATAAGAAGTTTCTTTGCCCTTGTCATTCCTGTATATAACAAATTTCTTGTAAGTAGCATTGGTGCAGCTTGTACAATTGGCATAATAACAACATCAAATTCACTTCCTTGTGCCTTATGTACAGTTATTGCATATGCATGCTCAATTTGGTCAAGTTCAGAATATTGATACCATGCATATTTTTCATCATCAAATTTTATCTTAACTCTTTTTTCATTTTCATCAATTTTTATAATTGTTCCAAATTCGCCATTAAAAACTCCTGTACCAGTTTCATATTCTCCAATATTTCTTTCCCAAAAAATATCATAATTATTTTTAATTTGCATAACTCGATCACCAGCTCTATATGTTGCACCTAAATTTTGTTTTTCCGGCTCTCCTGCCTTGCATGGATTTAAGTTTTCTTGCAAAACTCTATTCAGCTCTTTAGTTCCTATTGAACCTTTTTTGGTTGGTGTTATAACTTGAATATTTTTAAAGAAATCATAATTTCCGTATGTCTGTAATCTTCCACTACATAATGAAATTACTTGTTTTAAAATTTTTTCTGGATTATTTTCTTTTATATAGAAAAAATCGTTATTCAAAATTTCTTCTGATTCCTCTTGTTTTATAAAGCTTTTCCCACTATTAACTCTATGTGCATTTAAAATAATTTTGCTTTTAGCAGCTTGTCTAAAAATTTTGTTTAAAACAATAGTTTTAATCTTTTCGGAATTTATTAAATCAGCTAGTACATTTCCAGGTCCAACAGAAGGTAACTGATCAACATCTCCTACTAAAACTAGCTTAGAGCCTTGATATATTGCCTTTAATAAATAATTCATTAAAAAAATGTCTACCATAGAAGTTTCATCAACAATTACAACATCCGCATCAATTGGAGCAATATCATAATCATTAAATTTAGAGCCAATTGTTTCTTCTTGTATTTTTCCTATTTCTAATAATCTATGTAATGTTTTTGCTTCCTCGCCAGTAGTTTCTGTCATTCTTTTTGCAGCTCTTCCAGTAGGAGCACAAAGAGCTGTTTTCTTTTTTTTCATTTTATACAATTCTAGAATGACTTTAATAATTGTTGTTTTACCAGTTCCAGGACCACCTGTAATAATACAAACATTATTATCATTAACTGCTTTTATAGCTTCTTTTTGCTTTTCAGATAAAATAATATCTGTTTTTTCTTCAACAATTGCTAAAGCTTCATTAAAGTCACTTATTTTTTTTATATTTCTAGCCTTATCCAAGGACAATATTTTTTGAACTATATTATCCTCTGATTTATAATAAGAGCTTAAATATACCCAATTGTTATCTTCACGCTCTTCTATGAATATGTCACCTTTTACTTTAAGCTCTATCATAGAATCTTCAATTTCTTCTAATTGTACACCTAAAAGCAATTTTACATAATTATATAATTCATCTTCCAGTACAGTACAATGTCCATTTAGTGTAGCTTTTGAAAGTGCATATTTTATGGCACATTTTATTCTCTTATCATTATTATGTTCAAACCCTAATTCAAGAGCAACTTTATCAATTAATTTAAAATCAACATTATTTGCTAAATCTATTAATATATATGGATTAGCCTCAATTTCTTCAATTGCATTTACACCTAATGCTTTATATACATTTTGTGCATTTTGAACACCTATGCCAAATTTCTCAAGAAATCCCACAATCTGCCATAATTCCCAATTTTCATTAAACTGATCTGATATTTCAATAGCACGATCTTTAGTAATTCCTCGGACCTCAGATAATCTTGATGGCTCATATTTTAAAACATGCAATGTTTCATCTCCAAATTTTTGTGTAATTCTTTTAGCAATTGCCGGACCGATTCCCTTAATCATACCATTTGAAAGATATCGCTCTAGACTAGCAGCTGTTTCAGGCATGATTTTTTCAAAAGTATCAATCTTAAATTGCCTACCGTAATCTTGATGTGTAACAAATTTGCCAATTAATTTTAAGTTATCACCAATTGATATAAAAGGCAAATATCCAACTACAGTAAGCTCTTCATCATCTGTATCAATTATTCCTATTGTATATCCATTTACATCATTTTGGAATATTATTTCTTTAAGCTCTCCTTTAATTTCCACTGTCATATTCCTCGTTTCTTTTCAATCTTTTATTAATAAAATTATATTTCATAAATTACTGTAATGATTTATTATAATTTATAATCTAACATATTTTTCAATTAGTTTATCATATAGAGATTTATAATTCAATATTAATCCAAATTGTCTAATTTTTTCTTACATTCATCCCATTCAATTAATTTTATTTCTTGATAATCTTTTGAAAACATTTCTAAAATAGCCTTTGTATTATCAATAGAATCTAAATCTGTAACAATAATATTTTTTAAGTAGTCTTCTTTTCCATATAAAATCTTAAAAATAACTGATCTCAAAAATCCCTCGATTTGTTGCTCTTGATTTTTAGCAGCAACAATTACAAAAATTCCATTTGATTCGATTCTTTTATGTACAAATTGGCTCTTAATAATTTTAATAATATCAAATAAGCCATATAGAGCTAATGTCCATAAAGCACAATTTAAAATAAATTCAATCATATAATAATCACCTAATATTATTATATGAAAATCACAAAAAAATAGTTAGGAAAAATATTTGTATTCCCCCTAACTATTTTACATATTAAACTAATTTTAATATAGCCACTTCAGCTGCATCTCCTCTACGTTGTCCAACTTTGATTATACTTGTATAACCACCTTGTCTTCCTTCGTATTTTGGAGCTATTTCATTAAATAACTTAGCAGTTAAATCTACAGGATTTCCTTCTTCATCTTTAACTTTATTTAAAGATTTAATCATTGTTCTTCTTGCATTTAATCTTGAAGGCATATCTTTTTGTTTCTTTTCTGTAGTTTCTTCTTTAACTACTTTTAAAAATTCTTTTCCATTTTTGCTTTTTACTAATTCAGTAACTTTATTACCATTACTATCTATTTTAGCTTTTACAACTTTTTTATCAACTGTTTCAAAATTGTCTTTTTCTCTTATAGCTAAGGCAATTAATTTTTCAGCAATTGATTGAACTTCTTTAGCTCTTGCAGCTGTAGTTTTTATTTGACCATGTAATAATAAATCTGTTACTTGAGTTTTAAGCATTGCTAATCTTATATCTGTTGTTTTTCCCAATTTTCTATTTGTAGCCACTTTTACAAGTCCTCCTTTTTTCTATTATTAATCATCTTCTCTAGCGAAATCTAAACCTAAAGCATGTAATTTATTTGTTACTTCATCTAATGATTTCTTACCTAGATTTCTAACTTTCATCATATCAGATTCTGTTTTATTTGCTAAATCTTCAACTGTAGCAATATTTGCTCTTTTTAAACAATTGAAAGATCTTACAGATAATTCTAAATCTTCTATTGACATTTCCAATACTTTTTCTTTCTTAGATTCTTCTTTTTCTACCATTACTTTAGTATTCTTTGTAGCTTCTGATAAATCTATGAATAATTCTAAATGTCCAGTCATTACTTTTGCAGCTAAACTTAATGCTTCATATGGTTTTAAACTTCCATCAGTCCAAACTTCTATTGTAAGTTTATCATAATCAACCATTTGTCCAACTCTAGTATTTTCAACTGCGTAATTAACTTTCTTTACTGGTGTGTAGATAGAATCAATTGGAAGTAATCCTAAAGGTTGATCATCTTTTTTATTTTTTTCAGCAGTATTGTATCCTCTACCCATATCTGCTGTTAATTCCATAACTAATGATCCTCCTTCTGAAACAGTTGCAATATGTAAATCTGGATTTAATATTTCTACTGTTCCATCAGTGATAATATCACCTGCTTTTACTTCTCCTTCTCCTTTAAAGTTAATTCTTAGAGTCTTTTCTTCATTTTGATCTAATTTTAATCTTACACTTTTTAGATTAACTATTATCTCTGGTACATCTTCTACTACATTTGGTATTGTAGAAAATTCATGTTGAACACCTTCAATTTTAACACCAGTTATTGCACTTCCTGGTAATGAAGAAAGTAATATTCTTCTTAATGAATTTCCTATAGTTATGCCATAACCACGCTCTAATGGTTCACAAACAAACTTAGCATAATTACTATCATTATCTATCTCTAAGCATTTAATATTTGGCTTTTCAAATTCTATCATTTTTACCTCCTAATATAAGAAGTGAGATTTTCTTTCTACACTTTAAAATAAATTCTAATATAAACTTTTTAATAAATATAGCATTATTGCTAGTATTATTATTTTGAGTAAAGCTCTACTATTAAATGTTCTTCTACTGGTAAGTCTATTTCGTCTCTTGCAACTACAGCTAATACTTTACCACTTAATTTCTCAGCATCTTTTTCTAACCAAGCTGGTACTGGTTTTGAAGCATTTTCTTCAACACTTAGTTTTATAGCACCATTATCTTTTCTTATTTCTCTAACAGCAACTATATCTCCTGGTTTAACTAAATATGATGGTATATCAACTTTATGTCCATTTACTTCAAATGCTCCATGTGTTACTTGCATTCTAGCTTGAGCTCTTGAACTTGCAAATCCTAATCTATATACAACATTATCTAATCTGCTTTCTAATATTTGTAGTAATACTTCACCTGTTTTTCCTTTGCTACTTGAAGCCATTTGGAAATATTTTCTAAATTGTTTTTCTCCTACTCCATAAAAAGCTTTTGTTTTTTGTTTTTCTCTTAACTGAGTTCCATATTCAGAAAGTTTCTTCTTTTTTTGTCCATTTTGTCCTGGAGCATAATTTCTTCTTGAAATACTGCATTTATCAGAATAACATCTTGAACCTTTTAAGAATAACTTTTGTCCTTCTCTACGGCAAATACGACATTGCTCATCTTTATATCTTGCCATTTTTTATTTCACCTTCCTTATTATATTTAATTATACACGACGTCTTTTTGGTGGTCTGCAACCATTATGTGGTATTGGTGTTACATCTTTAATACTGCTTATTTCTAACCCTGCTGCTTGTAACGATCTTATAGCAGCTTCACGACCAGAACCTGGTCCTTTTACAAATACTTCTACTGATTTTAATCCATGCTCCATAGCTGCTTTAGCTGCTGTTTCAGCTGCTTCGCTAGCTGCGAATGGAGTACTTTTTCTAGATCCTTTGAATCCTAATTCTCCAGCACTTGCCCAAGAAATAGCATTTCCTTGAACATCTGTAATTGTAACGATTGTATTATTAAAGCTAGAATGAATATGAGCCATACCTTTTTCGATATTTTTTCTATCTCTTCTTCTAGTTACTTTTTTTGTTACATTCTTTGTAGCCATTTAAGTTTTACCTCCTTAATTAATCTTATTTAGATTTGCTTTTACTTACTAATTTTCTAGGTCCTTTTCTTGTACGGGCATTTGTTTTTGTTCTTTGTCCTCTTACTGGAAGACCTCTTCTATGTCTTAGTCCTCTATAGCAACCGATTTCTGTAAGTCTTTTGATATTTAGAGCAACTTCTCTACGTAAGTCTCCTTCAACAACATAACCTTCCATAGCATTTCTTATTGCTTGTTCTTGTTCGTCTGTTAAATCTTTAACTCTAGTATCTGGATTTACACCAGCATTTGCTAATATTTTTTGAGAACTTGATAAACCTATTCCATATATATATGTTAATCCTATTTCAATTCTTTTTTCTCTAGGTAAATCTACTCCTGATATACGAGCCATTATTTTTGCACCTCCAAAATTTTCTTTTAATTTTACTTTTTATTGTTTGTGTTTTAATTAATATTAAAGGTGAAATGCACTAAGTTATAAATAATTGGATTGTAATTATACTTAGTCTTTAATATCTCCATAAAACTATATATATTAACATAAATCTAAAACTTTCAGCCGCTTTTCTAGATTTATGCAAATACCATTTTTTTCAATTATCCTTGTCTTTGTTTATGTTTAGGATTTTCACAAATAACTCTTATTACACCTTTTCTTTTGATTACTTTGCATTTTTCGCAAATTGGTTTTACTGATGGTCTAACTTTCATTTCTACACCTCCTGAATATTTAGTTTAATATATTAATTGATTGGGTATCAATCAGATATTTTACTTTGCTCTCCATGTAATTCTTCCTCTTGTCAAATCATATGGTGAAAGTTCAACTTTTACTTTATCTCCTGGAAGAATTTTTATATAATTCATTCTTAATTTTCCAGAAATATGTGCTAGAATTTGATGTCCATTTTCAAGCTCAACTTTGAAATTAGTATTTGGTAATGTTTCAACAACAGTTCCTTCTACTTCAATAACATCTTCTTTTGCCATTTCTACCTCCATTTTTCTTTCTTTTTAATTGCTTATTTTAATTAATAGCTTTTATAGTATATAACAAATTTATACTAATGTCAATATTTCAGGCTCTTTTTCTGTAATTAAAATTGTATTTTCATAATGTGCTGTTGGTGAACCATCCTCGGAAATGATTGTCCATCCATCATCAAGCTCTAAAATATCTGGACTTCCCATTATTACCATTGGTTCAATTGCTAGAGTCATACCAGGTTCAATCCTTGGTCCTTTTCCAGCTTTTCCATAATTTGGAATTCCTGGATCTTCATGCATTGATCTTCCTATTCCATGTCCTTGAAATTCTCTTACAACAGAATATCCGTTTTTTTCTACAAATTCTTGAATTGCGTGTCCTATATCTCCAATTCTATTTCCCTTTTTTGCATATTTAATTCCTTCAAAAAAAGCTTGTCTTGTTATTTCAACTAATCTCTCATCTTCTTTATTTTTAGCTTTTCCCACAATGAAAGTTCTAGCCGCATCGCCATTAAATCCATTTTTTAATAGGACCGTATCAATACTTACTATATCTCCCTCTTTTAGTATTGCCCTTTTTGATGGAATTCCATGAATTACTTCATCATTTATTGAGGCACATATAGAGCATGGAAAAGGTGGAACACCTTTTATTCCTGGATTATATCCTTTTTGTGCTGGTAATGCTCCATGCTCTCTCATGAAATTTTCTGCTATTTTATCTAACTCATATGTAGAAATTCCTGGCTTTATATGTTTTTCTAATTCCTTATACATAAGACCTGTTAATTTACAAACTTCTCTCATTAATTCAATTTCACTTTTTGATTTTATAGTTATCATTTTTAATTACTTCCTTCTATAATTTTCAAAAACTATAATTTTATTTACTTTTTATAAATTCTACCATTTCTTTTGCAACTGTATCACCCATTCTATTTATAGCAATACTTATAGTTTCTGTTTTTAATACTCCTTTTTTATTATAATATTCTACTAAAGGGCTTGTTTTTTCTTCATAAATCTCTAATCTTCTTTTTATAGCTTCTGGGTTAGAATCATCCTGCCTTTGAATAAGATTTTCACCACAATTATCACAAATTCCCTCAATCTTTGGTGGATGTAATTTTGTATTATATGTAGCTTTGCATTTTGGACAAACTCTTCTTGTTAGCATTCTATCTATTATTTCATCTCTTGGAGTAGTTAAATTAATAACTAAATCAACTTTTTTTCCTTTTTCAGATAATATTTTATCTAATTTTTCAGCTTGCTCTATAGTTCTTGGAAAACCATCTAATATTGCTCCATTTTTTGCATCATCTTCAGACAATCTATTTATTATCATTGGTACAGTAATCTCATCTGGTACTAAATTTCCTTGTGAAATATATTTATCAGCTTCAATTCCAAGCTCTGTCTTTTCTTTAATATTTTGTCTAAAAATGTCGCCTGTTGAGATTTGTGGATAATTTGTTTCTTTGCTTATTAATCCTGCTACAGTTCCTTTTCCTGTACCTTGTGCTCCTAACATTATTATGTACATAAATGATTCCTCCTTATATTAATTGATTTTAATGTTTTCAATTATATTATATGATGAATTTTTTAAATTTCCCATAATATAATTTCTTAAATAATTAATATTATAAAATATTAATTATTTAAAAAATCATATATAAAGTTGGAAGTTTAATTTTATATAAAACTCTACTTCCAACTTTTGTATACATTTTAACAATTGAATTGCTTTATTCTAAAAAACCTTTATAATGTTTCATTACAACTTGTGATTCTAATTGTTGAACGGTTTCTAAAGCTACACCAACAACAATCAATATTGAAGTACCACCAAAAGCTAGATTTGCACCTATTGGTAAATGACTAAACAACATTGGTATTATTGCTATTAAAGCTAAGAAAAAGCCACCAAATACAGTTAATTTTGTTATAACTGATGATAAATATTCAGTTGTTGATTTTCCTGCTCTTATACCTGGTATGAAACCTCCGTTTTTCTTAATGTTACTAGAAATTTCTGCAGGATTAAATGTAGCATATGTATAGAAGAATGTAAATCCTACTATAAGCAATAAGTATATTATTGCATTAATTATAGTATATTGTATTGAAACATCTGAAGATGATGTTGCCATTGATATATTATAAATTACATTCCAAAATCCCTTTTGTGATGCTATGTTTGAGTTAACTAATTGTATAACCATAGCAGGGAAAGTCATGAATGATGATGCAAATATAATTGGCATTACACCAGCCATAGCTAATTTTAATGGAATATGGGTATTTTGTCCTCCCATCATTTTTCTACCTACAACCTTTTTAGAATATTGTACAGGTATTCTTCTTTCTGCTTGTTGTACAAATACAACTGCAGTAATTAATATTAAAGCACCTAATACTACACCTAAAACCAATAATAGGTTCTTTGTATCAAATGTAGTTCCAAATACTGTACTGTATAGTGTTCTAGCTGAATTTCCTAAACCTGCAACTATACCAACAAAAATTAACATTGAAATACCATTTCCTATTCCTTTTGAAGTTATTTGCTCTCCAAGCCACATAAGTATTGCTGTTCCAGTCATAAATGATAAAACAACCAAGAATGCTGTTAAAAATCCATTGTTAATGAAAACATTAGCTCCATATATTATTTGACCATTTTTTCCTAGAAAGTAAAGACCTATACCTTCAGCAAGCGATAAAAATAACGTAAGTATTTTTGTATATCTGTTTATCTTAGCTCTTTCCATTTCTCCACCTTCTTTGGTTAATTTTTCCAAAGATGGAATTACCATTCCTAATAATTGAATTACAATGGACGCAGTTATATATGGAGTTATTGTCATGGAAAATATAGATAATTTTGAAAAAGCTCCACCAGTTAAAATATTAAATAACTGAGCAATGCCTGTTCCTTGACTATCATTTTTTAGCGACAATACGTCTGGATTTAGTCCTGGTACTGAAATATAACATCCAAGTCTGAATACGACTATTAATAAAAGTGTAAATAACAATCTTTTTCTAACATCTGGTGTCTTTAAAGCGTTTTTTATGGTGTTAAACAATTAAATCACCTCTGTCTTTCCACCTAAAGCTTCGATTTTTTCTTTTGCTGCTTTAGTAAATCTATTAGCTTTAACAACTAATTTTTTCTCTAAGTTTCCAGTAGCTAAAATAACTATACCGTCATTAGCTTTACTGATTATTCCGTCTGCAATTAAGCTTTCGGCTGTAACTTCTTCAGTTGTTGCTTTATTAAGCATTGTTAAAGTTACTTCTGTATAATTTTTAGCGTGAATATTTGTAAATCCTCTTTTTGGTAATCTTCTATATAATGGTGTTTGACCTCCTTCAAAGCCTCTTCTTACACCACCACCTGATCTTGCTTTTTGTCCTTTATGTCCTCTTCCTGATGTTTTACCAAGTCCAGATCCTATTCCACGTCCTACTCTTGTTCTTTTTGTTTTTTCTTGAGCTGGCGCTAATTCATCTAATTTCATTATGTGGTTACACCTCCTTATTTTTATTATAGTAAGTATATACTATTGTTTTTTATAAATCAACAAATTTCTTATAAAATATCTTCAGGTTTTTTTCCTCTCTTTTTAGCAACTTGCTCTAAAGTTTGCATTTTCTTTAAACCTTCTATTGTAGCATATACAACATTTCTTGGGTTATTAGTTCCTATAACTTTTGTTCTGATATCTCTATATCCAGCAAGTTCAATTACAGGTCTAACACTTCCTCCTGCTATGATTCCAGTACCTTCTGCAGCTGGTTTTAACATAACTTTTGCACTTCCAAATTTTCCTATGAATTCATGAGGTATAGTTGTTCCTACAACTGGAACTGTAATTAAGTTTTTCTTAGCTTCTTCAATAGCTTTTCTTATTGCATCTGGAACTTCAGCTGCTTTACCATTTCCAACACCTACATGTCCTGCTCCATCACCAACAACTACAACTGCACTAAATCTAAAAGTTCTACCACCTTTAACAACTTTAGCAACTCTGCTAATAGATACAACTTTTTCCTTTAATTCTGATGTATTATTTTCCATGAATTTTTATTTCCCTCCTTTTTACTAAAAATTTAATCCTGCTTCTCTTGCAGCTTCTGCGAATTCTTTTACTATTCCATGAAATTGGTATCCACTTCTATCGAATACAACATTTTCAACTTTTTTATCTAAAGCTTTTTTAGCTATTGCTGCTCCAACTTCTTTAGCTGCTTCTTTATTTGAAGCTTTTGTTTTTATATCTTTATCAAGTGTAGAGCTACTAACAATAGTAGTACCTGTAACATCATCTATTAATTGAGCAAATAAATTTTTGTTACTTCTATATATACATAATCTTGGACGCTCTGCAGTTCCACTAACTTTTCTACGAACTCTTAAATGTCTTCTTCTTCTTTCAAATTTTCTATCTGTATTAGAAACCATTTTTTTCTCCTTTCTAACTAATGTAACAGCATTAGTTCTTTTAATATGAGTCTTTTTGAAAATTCTACATAGTAAAAAATAAAATTAATTATTTTATTTTTTACCAGCTTTACCTTCTTTACGTCTAATATGCTCTTCAGCATATTTGATTCCTTTACCTCTATATACCTCTGGTGGTCTTTTAGTTCTTATTACAGCAGCTACTTGACCAACTTGCTCTTTATCAATACCTTTTACTATTATTTGGTTTGGAGCTGGTACTTCAAAAGTTATTCCTTCTGGAGCAACCATTTCTACTGGATGAGAGTAACCTAAAGTTAAAACTAATGTCTTTCCTTTTAATTGAGCTCTATATCCAACACCATTTATTTCTAATTCTCTTTTATATTCATTTAGAACACCTTCAATCATGTTGCTGATTAAAGTTCTTGTTAAACCATGTAAACTTCTGTTATAAGCTTCATCATCAGGTCTTGCTACATTTATAACATTTCCATCCATAGTTACAACCATGTTTTTATGAATATCTCTTTCTAATGTTCCCTTTGGTCCTTTTACAGTTATATGTTGTCCGTCAATTTTTACTTCAACACCTGCTGGGACTGTAATAGGTTTCTTTCCTATTCTAGACATGTGAATTTTCCCTCCTTAAAATTTCTATTTGTTATTACCAAACATAAGCTAAAACTTCTCCGCCTAAACCTTCTTGTCTTGCTTCTTTGTCTGTTTTGATTCCTTTTGATGTAGATATTAAAGCTATTCCTAAACCATTTAAAACTTGTGGTAATTCATCTTTTGATGCATATACTCTTAGTCCTGGTTTACTAATTCTCTTTAATCCATCTATAACTTTGTTACCTTTTTCATCATATTTTAAAGTTATTCTTATAATACCTTGATTATTTTCAACTTTTATTTCTTCAAAAGATTTTATGTATCCTTCATTCAATAGAATCTCAGCTATTGCTAATTTCATATTTGAAGCAGGAACATCTACTGTTTTATGTTTTGAACTGTTTGCATTTCTAATTCTTGTTAGCATATCTGCTATTGGATCAGTAGTAATCAATTTTATCCCTCCTTTTAATGTTTTTATATAAATTTACGAATTAAACTTAATCACAATAATATTTTGAAAATATTACCAGCTTGCTTTTCTTACACCAGGAATTTCACCTTTGTGTGCTAATTCTCTAAAGCATACACGGCAAATTCCGAATTTTCTGATGTAGGCATGTGGTCTTCCACAAATTTTGCATCTATTATATTCTCTTGTTGCATATTTTTGTGTTTTTTGTTGTTTAACTTTTAAAGATTTTTTAGCCATGAATTTCTCCTTCCTTCTAAAAAAAATTACTTTTTAAATGGCATTCCTAATAATGTTAATAACTCTTTAGCTTCCTCATCTGTCTTAGCTGTAGTTACAAATATTATATCCATACCTCTAATTTTATCAATTTTATCATATTCGATTTCTGGGAATATTAATTGCTCTTTTATACCCATTGAGTAGTTACCTCTTCCATCAAAAGAATTAGCAGATACTCCTCTAAAATCTCTTACTCTAGGTAATGCTACATTAAATAGTTTGTATGCAAAATCATACATTTTTCCACTTCTTAATGTAACTTTACAACCTACATCAACATTAGCTCTTAATTTGAAAGCTGCTATAGCTTTTTTAGATTTTGTTACGATTGGTTTTTGACCTGTAATTTCACTTAAATCTTTTATTGCATTTTCTAATGATTTAGGATTTTCTTTTGTATCTCCTAAACCTATATTAATTACTATTTTATCTAATTTTGGAACTTCCATTACTGATTTATAATTGAATTTTTTCATCATTGCTGGAATTACTTCATTTTTGTATTGATCTCTTAAAATTTCCATAATTTTAAATTATCCTCCTTTCTACGATTATTTTATTGTTACACCACATGATTTACAAACACGAACTTTAGAATCATTCTCAAATTTAAATCCAATTCTTACAGCTTTACCACATTTAGGGCAAACAACATTAACTTTGCTCATATGAATTGGGAATTCTTTTGATATAATTCCACCTTCTTCACCTTGTCTTCTAGGTTTCATGTGTTTTTTCTTAATATTTATACCTTTTACGATTATTTTTTCAGAACCTGGTATAACTTCTAAAACTTCTCCAGTTTTTCCTTTATCATTTCCTGATAAAACTTTAACTGTATCACCTTTTTTTACTTTTAGCATTTTAGGATTTCGCCTCCTCTTTTCAATTATTACATTTATATTGCAATTATTTATAATTAAAATGAATTAATTGCATTATTTTACCTTAAAATACATTAATTATAAAACTTCTGGAGCTAATGATAAAATCTTCATATAATTTTTCTCTCTTAACTCTCTAGCGATAGGTCCAAATATACGTGTTCCTTTTGGATTACCATCTTCTTTTATTATAACAGCAGCATTTTCATCAAATCTTATATAAGAACCATCTGCTCTTCTTGTAGGTTTTTTAGTTCTAACTACAACTGCTTTAACTACATCACCTTTTTTTACCATTCCACCTGGAGCAGCTGATTTAACTGATGCAACGATGACATCTCCAACTTTTGCATATTTTCTGTAAGATCCACCTAAACATCTGATACACATGATTTCTTTTGCTCCTGTATTATCAGCAACTTTAAGTATAGTTTGTTGTTGTATCATTTTGAAATTTCCCTCCTTTAAATCAAATTTTATTGATTTTGTTACTTTAATATAAAGTTTATTTTATGATAGCTTTTTCAACTATTTCTACAACTCTCCATCTCTTATCTTTTGATAGAGGTCTTGTTTCCATAACTTTAACTTTATCACCTTCTTGGCATTCATTGTTTTCGTCATGAGCTTTTAATCTATAAGTTCTTTTTTGAATTTTTCCATATATTTCATGTTTTACATTTGTTTCAACAGCAACAACAACTGTTTTGTCCATTTTGTTTGAAACAACTGTACCAATCATAACTTTACGAAGATTTCTTTCTTCCATTCGAATGATCTCCTTCCTTTAAAATTTCGATAAAGCAATTATTTTGCTTCGCTAATTTTTCTTTCATTTAAAACTGTTTTAATTCTAGCAATGTCTTTTCTAACTTCTTTTATTTTCATAGGATTATCTAGACCATTAGCTTTTTTTGTAAATCTTAATTTGAATAGCTCTGATTTTAATTCTCCTAATTCTTTTTCTAAATCAGGTGAAGACATTTCTTTTATCTTATTTATCTTCATCTATATCACCACCCATTTCTGTTTCTTTTTTAACAAATTTGCATTTAACAGATAGTTTGTTTGCAGCTAGTCTTAAAGCTTCTCTTGCTGTATCTTCTGGAACACCAGCAATTTCAAACATTACTCTTCCTGGTTTAACAACTGCTACCCAGTAATCAACTGCACCTTTACCTTTACCCATACGAGTACCGATACCTTTATTTGTTATTGGCTTGTCTGGGAATAATTTAATCCAAACTTTACCACCTCTTTTAGTGTAACGAGTCATAGCAACACGGGCTGCTTCTATTTGGTTTGAAGTAATTAGAGCACCGTTAACTGCTTGTAATCCATATTCTCCATCTGTTACTTTGTTTCCTCTAGTAGCTTTTCCTCTCATTCTACCTTTTTGCATTTTTCTAAATTTTGTTCTTTTTGGCATTAATGGCATTATTTTTCTCCTCCTTCCACTCTTTCTTTCTTAGTTGGAAGAACTTCTCCTTTATATATCCAAACTTTTACACCGATTTTTCCATATGTTGTATCTGCTTCAGCAAATCCATAATCAATATCAGCTCTTAATGTTTGAAGTGGTATTGTACCATCTTTATAGAATTCAGTTCTAGCCATATCTGCACCACCTAATCTTCCAGATACAGCAGTTTTAATTCCTAAAGCACCTGATTTCATAGTTTTTTGCATACATTGTTTCATAGCTCTTCTGAATGAAATTCTTCTTTCTAGTTGTCCTGCAATATTTTCAGCAACTAATTGTGCATCTAAATCTGCATTTTTAACCTCTACAATGTTTAAGTTAACATCTTTATTAATCATTTTTTGTAATTCAACTTTTAAAGTTTCAGCTAAGTTTCCACCTTTTCCTATTACTAAACCTGGTTTAGCTGTGTAAACATTTACTTTAACAAATTTAGCAGTTCTTTCAATTTCTATTTTTGAAATTCCACTAACATATAATTTCTTTTTAATATATTGACGAATTTTGTGATCTTCAACTAAATATTCTCCAAAATTCTTTGAATTAGCGTACCATTTTGAATCCCAATCCTTGATAACACCAACTCTTAATCCATGTGGATCCATTTTTTGTCCCATTTTAATAAATCCTCCTTTCTTAAGCTCTTTCTCTTAATTTGATTGTTATATGGCTTGTTCTTTTTCTAATTCTTACTGCTGAACCTTTTGCAGCTGGTCTAATTCTCTTCATTGTTGGACCTTGGTTTGCATATATTTCAGATACGTATAAGTTATTAGATTTCATACCATGGTTGTTTTCAGCATTTGCTATAGCTGATTTTAATAATTTTTCTATTACTTCTGATGAAGCTTTAGGTGTAAATTTAACTATTGCTAAAGCTTCTTTAGCATCTTTTCCTCTTATTAAGTCTGCTACTATTTTAACTTTTCTAGCTGAAATTCTAGCATTTTTAAGAGTTGCTACTGCTTCTGGAATTATTTCTTGCTTTTCTTCCACTATACTTACCTCCTTATTATTTTAAGAACTCTCTTATTTTTTAGTTGTTTTATCTCCGGCATGTCCTTTAAATGTTCTTGTAGGAGCAAATTCTCCTAATTTATGTCCTATCATTTCCTCTGTTATATAAACTGGAACATGTTTTCTTCCATCATGAACAGCTATTGTGTGTCCAATCATTTGTGGATATATTGTTGAAGCTCTTGACCATGTCTTTAAAACTTCTTTATCTCCAGTTTCATTCATTTTCTCAATTCTAGCTAAAAGCTTAGGAGAAACAAAAGGCATTTTTTTGCTTGATCTTGACATATTAAAATTTCCCTCCTTAATATTTGTATTTTAAATATATAATTTTGATTACGCTATTTTATACAACTTATTTTGCCATAGTTATATAAGATATCTTATTTTCTTCTCTTTACTATAAATTTGTTTGACTTTTTATTATGTTTTCTAGTCTTATATCCTAGAGCTGGTTTACCCCAAGGTGTCATTGGTCCTGCGTGTCCTACAGGAGATTTACCTTCACCACCACCATGTGGGTGATCATTAGGGTTCATTACAGATCCTCTAACTTCTGGTCTTAATCCCATATGTCTGCTTCTTCCAGCTTTTCCTATCTTAACATTTTCATGATCTGCATTTCCGATAGTACCAATTGTTGCTCTACATATAGCCATTATTAATCTCATTTCTCCTGATGGAAGTCTTACGTGAGCATATTTTCCTTCTTTAGCCATTAATTGAGCTTCTTGACCTGCTGCTCTAACTAATTTTCCACCTTGACCTGGATTTAATTCTATATTGTGAATCATTGTACCAACTGGGATGCTTTCAATTTTCATGCAGTTACCTGGCTTAATATCAGCTTTTTCTCCAGATATTACTTTATCTCCATCTTTTAATCCGATAGGAGCTAAAATATATGATTTTTCTCCATCTTCATATTCTATTAAAGCTATGTTAGCACTTCTATTTGGATCATATTCGATACCAATTACTGTTGCTGGCATATCATCTTTTCTTCTTTTAAAATCTACTAATCTGTATTTTTGTCTGTTTCCTCCACCTTGATGTCTAACAGTTATTCTACCATATGAGTTTCTTCCTGAATGTTTCTTTTTTGTTGTTAATAAAGATTTTTCAGGAGTTTTCTTTGTTATTTCTTCAAATGTAGAAACTGTCATGTTTCTTAGTGATGGAGTTGTTGGGTTAAAATGTTTCATTCCCATTTTTAATTCTCTCCTTTAAATTATATTAATGGATTTTTTCCTGCTCCATTTACAGATATTTTTTATTATCCGAGTTATTTCTCGATACTTTAATTATAATTAGATTCCGTAAGCATCAATTGAATTTTTAACTGTTTTAGAAACTTTTTTAGCTTTTCCACCTTTATCTAAATATGTTTTAGCTTGTGGATCAGTATCTATAGTAACTATAGCTTTTTTCCAATCTGAAGTTCTTCCCATTGATCTTCCTACTCTTTTTTGTTTTCCGTTTACAGAAATTGTATTTACATCTAATACTCTAACATCAAATAATTTTTCTACAGCTCTTGCTATATCAACTTTTGTTGCTTTTTTATTTACTTTGAAAGTATACTTTCCAGCTTGAAGCACATCATTGCTTTTTTCAGTAATAACTGGCTCTATAATTATATCTTCTGGTAACATTAAGCGTACACCTCCTCTAATTTCTTAACTGTATCTAATGTAACAACTAATTTATTATATTTTAATAAATCATATACATTTATTGTGTTTACTAAAGTTGTTTTTACATTTTCAATATTTCTTGCAGATTTTTGAACATTTTCGTTCTTTTCTGGTAATAATATTAATGCTTTTCCTTCAACTTTTAAGTTGTCTAAAGCTTTAACCATAGCATTTGTTTTAATTTCTTTTAAATCTAAAGAATCAACAACTACTAATTCGTTTTCTAGTACTTTTGAACTTAAAACTGATTTTATTGCTAATCTTTTCTCTTTCTTGTTTACTGTATAAACATATGAACGAGGTTTTGGACCTAAAGCGATACCACCTTTAATCCATTGTGGAGCTCTGATACTTCCTTGTCTTGCTCTACCTGTTCCTTTTTGTCTCCATGGTTTTCTTCCACCACCACGAACTTCTGCTCTTGTTTTTGTACTTTGTGTTCCTTGTCTTTGATTAGCTAGGAAGTTAACTAATACGCTGTGTACTACAGCTTCATTTGGTTCTATTCCAAATATTTCTTCTTTTAAGTCAACTGTGTTAACTTTTTTACCTTCAATATTGTATACATCTATACTTGGCATTATATTTCCTCCTTCCTTATGCTTTTACGCTTGTTTTTAATTTTAATATTGCACCTTTAGGTCCAGGTACACTACCTTTTACTAAAACAACATTTTTGTCATTATCAACTTTTATAACATCTAAGTTTTGTATTGTTACAGTAACTCTTCCCATATGTCCTGGTAATTTTTTACCTTTGAATACTCTACCTGGAGTTGATGTTGGTCCCATTGATCCTGGTCTTCTATGATACATAGATCCATGACCCATAGGTCCTCTGTGTTGTCCATGACGTTTGATAACACCTTGGAATCCTTTTCCTTTTGAAGTTCCTTGAATGTCTAATTTATCACCTTCAGCAAATTCAGATACTGTTAATTCAGTTCCAACTGTAATTCCGTCTACTGAATCTACTCTAAATTCTCTTAAATGTTTCTTTGGAGCTATATTTGCTTTTGCAAAATGTCCTTTTTCTGGTTTGTTTAATTTTGATTCTTTTACATCTCCGAATCCTAATTGGATAGCATTGTATCCGTCTGTTTCAACTGATTTAACTTGTGCAATTACACAAGGACCAGCTTCAATAACTGTTACTGGAACTACTCTTCCTTTTTCATCAAAGATTTGAGTCATTCCAACTTTTTTTCCTATTAAAGTTTTCATTTTCTTTCCTCCTAAATACTATTGGCTGATATTTTTCTTATTTAAAAAGTAGTACATCAGCTTGGTCTTATAGAGACCTTCTTAACTAAATAATTTAAAATTATAATTTGATTTCTATATCAACACCTGCTGGTAAGTCTATTTTCATTAGACTATCTACAGTTTTTTGTGTTGGATAAAGAATATCAATAACTCTTTTGTGTGTTCTCATTTCGAATTGCTCTCTTGAGTCTTTGTGTTTGTGTGGAGAACGTAGTATTGTTACGATTTCCTTTTCTGTTGGTAGTGGAATAGGACCTGAAACCTTTGCTCCTGTCTTTTTAGCAGTATCTACTATCTTTTCAGCAGACTGTTCTAAAATTTTAGATTCATAAGCTTTTAATCTTATTCTGATTTTTTCACTTGCTACCGCATTTCCTGTTACTGTTGCCATGTAAATTTTCCCTCCTTAAAAATTTTTAAATTATTAGTCGGAAGTTATAAACGCACCCTGGTGTTTCACTAGTATGTATTATTTAAACCCAAGTTTTGCATGATTTTTTTCTTGGGATAAGTGCTTATATTTAAATAACTTACCGCCTGGTCTAAGCCAAGACATACTCCATAGGAGTTCCCTCCAATCCTGCTGTTTCAAAGATTGTAGCCACATCCTACTTCAACGCTAATCTTACATGCTTTTTAATTATATAACGGCTTGGGCGATGTGTCAATACTTTTTTTCTATTTTTTGGATTAAATAAAAGGATAATTACTGTTATAACAAAAAGAGCCTGGTATGTGTTTTCATCGCCCGGCTCTTCTTTTAATATTATCTATTTAATTTCTATAAAAATTTTAGTGTATAAAGTGCTCTTTTATTCTATTTATCGCTTCAATTGTATTTTCTCTACTTCCAAAAGCAGTCAATCTAAAATATCCTTCTCCACTTGGACCAAACCCTATTCCCGGTGTTCCAACAACGCCAATTTCATTTAATAACTTATCAAAGAAATCCCATGATTTCATTCCATCTGGTAACTTTAGCCAAATATATGGAGCATTTATTCCTCCATATACTGTATATCCAAGCTCTTGTAATCCAGATCTTATTATTCTAGCATTTTCTTGATAATACCTAATATTTTCCCTGATTTCTTTCTGGCCTTCTTCTGAATATACAGCTTCAGCAGCTTTTTGTGTAACATAAGATACTCCATTAAATTTTGTACATTGTCTTCTATTCCATAATTTATTTAAAGAAACAGCCTCACCATTTTTAGTATATCCCCTTAATTCTTTAGGAACAACTGAAAATCCACATCTTACACCCGTAAATCCTGCAGTCTTCGAAAAACTTCTAAATTCAATTGCAACTTCTTTTGCACCTTCAATTTCATATATGCTATGTGGTACATTTTCTTCTGTTATAAATGCCTCATATGCACTATCAAATAAAATTATTGATTTATTTTCCTTTGCATATTTTACCCATTTTGTTAATTGATCTTTTGTAAGTACCGTTCCTGTTGGATTATTTGGAAAACATAAATATATCATATCTGGTACTTCTGAAGGAAAAACTGGTTCAAAGTTGTTTTCAGATGTACATGGCATATATATAATATTTTCGTATTTACCAGTATCAGAATTAAAACAACCTGATCTTCCAGACATTATATTTGTATCTAAATACACTGGATATACAGGATCAGTTATTGCAACTTTATTGTCTTTTGAAAAAATATCCACAATATTCCCAGTATCACATTTTGCACCATCTGAAATAAATATTTCATCTGTTTCTAAATCAATTCCTCTTTTTTTATAATCGTGCTCTATGATTTGTTTTTTCAAAAAATCATATCCCTGCTCAGGGCCATATCCTCTAAAAGTTTCTTTGTTTCCAAGCTCATCGGCAGAGCGTTTCATTGCTTCTATACATGAATTTGCCAATGGTAATGTAACATCTCCTATTCCTAGTTTAATTATTTTGGTATTAGGATTTTCATCTTGAAATTTTGCAACCTTTTTCGCAATTGTTGAAAATAAGTAACTATCTTGTAAATTTAAAAAGTTTTCATTTATATTAATCATAAAAATATCTTCCTTTCTTGTTAACATTTTATTTCTTGCAGTGTAGTTATATATATTAGGAAAGTTAAATAATTTTCTAATATATAAGATTACCTTCAAACACTGTGGTTGCCGGTCCTGTCATATATATATGATTATCTTTTTCATTCCATTCAATAAGTAAATCTCCACCTAGTAATTCTACTGTACATTTTTTATCTATATAATTATTTAAATTACAAGCCACAACAGATGCACATGCACCAGTGCCACAAGCTAGAGTTTCTCCTGCACCTCTCTCCCAAACTCTCATTTTTATCTTGTTTTTATCTATAAGCTCTATAAATTCTATATTAGCTCTTTTAGGAAAGTGTTTATCATGCTCTAATATTGGTCCATATTTTTCGATTTCAAAGTTTTCAACATTATCAATTATAGTTATTGCATGTGGGTTTCCCATTGAAACACATGTAAAATTAAACTCCCTATCCTCTGCTTTTAATTTTAAATTTTTTACTACTTGCTCTTCTGATATAACAGGTATTTTATCTGCATTTAGTATTGGTTCCCCCATATCAACTTTTACAGATTCAACTTTTTTATCTTTTATATTAAGCTCTAGCACTTTGATTCCTGCTAAAGTTTCCACTGTGATAATGTCTTTATTTGTAAGACCTTTATCATACACGAATTTTCCTACACATCGTATTCCATTACCACACATTTCTGCTTCACTACCATCATAGTTAAACATTCTCATTTTAAAATCTGCAACTTTACTGTCACATATTAAAATTAGTCCATCTGAACCAATTCCAAAATGTCTGTTGCTGACAAATTTAGCTAGGTCAGATTCGCTTTCTATTTTTTGCCCAGTTTTGGCTGTAGCATCAATATATACATAATCATTTCCTAGCCCATGCATTTTTGTAAATTTAATCATAATTCTTTCCACCCTTCAAAGGTATTAATATAAGATACAATATAATTATATTATTATCTGGGTGTATTATATCATTTAACTGAGATTTTTCAATGGGATTAATACAAAAAAATTTAAAAGATAAAAAAGCGGACATTATTAATAACATTTGCACTGTTTAAAACATTTTAAAGTCCTCATTTTTGTTCGTGCGCCAAAATTACGCAGTAGTTTTGTGTGCAATGTTTTGGCGTAGTCTATTTTTCACGTATTCATCTTTTAAATTTTATTCTTTTATTTGAATGTGTCACTTTTTCCCAAAAATGGGAAAAGAGAACCGTCCCCTTTTCCCTTTTTTTTCTTTTTCCTACTCCCACTCTATGGTTGCCGGTGGTTTTCCAGTTATATCATATACTACTCTATTTACATGTTTTACTTCATTAACTATTCTTGCTGATACAACTTCTAATACTTCATATGGTATTTTTGTCCATTCCGCAGTCATGAAATCTGATGTTGTTACTGCTCTTAGTGCTATTGTATAATCATATGTTCTTTCATCTCCCATAACACCTACAGATTTTATATTTGTTAATACTGCAAAATATTGATTTGTTTTTCTGTCCCAGCCTGCTTTTGCAACTTCTTCTCTAAAAATTGCATCTGCATCTTTTAAAATTGTAAGTTTATCGTCTGTTATATCTCCTATTACACGAATTGCAAGTCCTGGTCCTGGGAATGGTTGACGATATACTAAGAATTCTGGTAATCCAAGCTCTAATCCAACTTTTCTTACTTCGTCTTTAAATAAATCTCTTAGTGGCTCAACAATTTCCTTAAAGTCAACATAGTCAGGTAATCCTCCAACATTATGATGACTTTTTATTTTTGCTCCAGCTCCTACACCACTTTCGATTACATCTGGATAAATTGTTCCTTGCACTAAATAGTCAACAGTTCCTATTTTTTTAGCTTCTTCTTCGAATACACGAATAAATTCTTCACCAATTATTTTTCTTTTTTGCTCTGGATCAGAAACTCCAGCTAGTTTTCCTAAGAATCTATCTTTTGCGTCTACTTTTATAAAATTCACGTCAAAGTGTTTTGTAAATACTTCTTCAACCTCTTCCGCTTCATTTTTTCTTAATAATCCATGATCTACAAATATACATGTTAAATTTTTACCAATTGCTTTATTTATTAGTGCTGCAGCTACTGATGAATCAACACCACCAGAAAGTGCGCATAAAGCTTTTTTATCTCCTATTTTTTCTTTAATTGCTTTAACAGTTTCTTCTGCAAAAGAGCTCATTTTCCATGTTCCAGTACAACCACAAACATTATAAATAAAGTTTCTTATTATTTCTGTTCCATTATTTGTGTGGTTAACTTCTGGATGAAATTGAATTCCATAGAAATTCTTTTTGGTGTTTTGCATTGCAGCATTTGGGCAATGATCTGTTGAACCTATGTTTTCAAATCCTTCTGGTAGCTCTGCAACAAAGTCTGTGTGGCTCATTAAACAATCATTATTGTCACCAAAACCATTAAATAATTTTGATGTATTATTGATTTTTACACCTGTAACTCCATACTCACGTTTGTCTGCTCTTTGAACTTTTCCACCAAGCATATGTGTCATAAGTTGCATTCCATAGCAAATTCCTAAAACTGGAATTCCTAATTTGAATATTTCTTCATCAACACGTGGAGCACCCTCGGCATAAACACTTGCTGGTCCTCCTGTGAAAATTATTCCCTTTGGATTTTTTTCTTTTATTTTTTCAATTGATGTACTAAATGGAACTATTTCTGAATATACATTACATTCACGTACACGTCTTGCGATTAATTGGTTATATTGACCATAAAAGTCAATTATTAAAATCAATTCTTTATCCATTCTAAAATTCCTTTCTGATTATTTTCGTAAATAAATTTCTAATCTTGTGTAGTTACTTCTTTAAGCATTACATCATGTGCACTACCTTCTTTAATACTAATATTTGAAACCATTGTTAATCTTGCTTTTTCATGGAATTCTGGTATTGAAATTGAACCACAATTACACATTGTTGATTTTATTTTTGCAACAGTGATTGCTAAATTGTCTTTTAGTGTTCCTGCATATGGAATATATGAATCAACTCCTTCTTCAAAGCTTAATTTATTTTTTCCAACTTCACCTAGATCATATCTTTGCCAGTTACGAGCTCTGTTTGAACCTTCTCCCCAATATTCTTTTACAATATTTCCTCCTACTTTAACTTTTCTTGTAGGACTTTCATCAAATCTTGCGAAATATCTTCCCATCATTACATAGTCAGCTCCCATAGCTAGAGATAATGTAATATGATAATCATGCACAATTCCACCATCTGAACAAATTGGAATATACACACCTGTTCTTTCAAAATATTCATTTCTTGCTTCTACAACATCTAATAAAGCACTTGCTTGTCCACGTCCAATTCCTTTTGTCTCACGAGTGATGCAAATTGAGCCTCCTCCAACGCCAACTTTTATGAAGTCTGCTCCAGCTTCTGCTAGATAATAGAATCCTTCTTTGTCAACAACATTTCCAGCACCAATTTTTACACTATCTCCATAATGAGCTCTTACCCAATCTATAGTATTTTTTTGCCATACTGAATATCCATCTGATGAATCCATACAAACCATGTCAACACCAGCTTCTACTAATGCAGGTATTCTTTGTTCATAATCTCTTGTATTAATACCAGCACCTACAATATATCTTTTATTTTCATCTAATAATGAGTTTGGATTATTTTTTCTGTCTTCATAATCTTTTCTAAATACTAAATGATCTAAATTATCGTTTTCATCAAGTATTGGTAAACAGCTAATTCTGTTTTCCCATATAATGTCATTTGCTTCTTCTAAACTAATTCCTTTTTTTGCACATACAGCATCTGCTCTTGAAGTCATATATTTATCAATTGGATCATCCATATTAACTCTTGAGATTCTATAATCTTTATCAGTTACTAAACCTAAGAATTTACCTTTACTTGTTCCATCTTCAGTAATCATAACTGTAGAATGACCTGTTTTTTCTATTAGAGCTATTACATCTTTTACTGGTGTTCCACTTTTTACATTAGAATCACTATCTATAAATCCTGCTTTATATTTTTTTACACGTCTTACCATTTCTGCTTCATCTTCTATAGATTGTGAACCATAAATAAAAGAACATCCACCTTCGCGCGCTAAAGCAATAGCCATCTTTTCTCCTGAAACGGCTTGCATAATAGCTGACACAAATGGGATGTTCGCTGAGTATTTAGGCTCTTCACCTTTCTTAAATTTTACAAGTGGTGTTTTTAAACTTACATTGCTAGGTATACATCTTTCATCTGTTAAATTTGGTAATAATAAAAATTCGTTAAACGTTCTTGATACATCATTTAGTATTTTCGCCATTGTTAAATTTCCTCCTTTTTAATTTGATTTTTCTATTATATCATATTTTACATAATTGGGCAATCAAAATCCTAAAAAATATTTTTTTATATAACAAAAGCGGACATTAATAACATTTGCTTTGTTTAAAACATTTTTAAGTCCGCGTTTTTGTTCGCGCAAAAAAAAATCGGATATGTGAATATATATTAAAATCCGTTCCTTGCTGGTCGCTCATACAAAATTGTGTGAGAGCTGTAGAGCCCTCATTTAAATTCTGTGCGATTTTGATGATAACTAAAAGCTCCCAAGCTGTGCGTCACTTTCTTTTAATATATATTCACATATCCTACTCTACAAAGTTAAATGAATAAATGATTTATTTAATAATATTTACTTTGTTTAAAATATTTTTAAGTTCGTGTATTTGTTCACGTGCAAAGATTATGTATTAATTTTGTGTACAATTTTTTGGCGTAAACTTTTTATATAATATTTTTACAAAACCGTATGCTCTTTTGTTTTTTGTTTTATACTTCCTTCATTTTCTAAAAGCTCTGGTTTTTTTAAATATTTATTTAAAGTCTTAAAAGAGCTTGCATAGTAATATCCATCACAAATTCTCTCATCTCCAACAAATGCGACAGTTATACATTTATCCTGCTCTATTTCGTCTTCATTATAAATATAGCTTTTCTTCTTTTTACCTATTGAAAAGAACATACTTGTTGTACCAAAGTCGTATAAATGATGATATATTGAATCAATTCCAATTGAGCCTACATTTGTAACAAATGTACTTGTATGAAATGGACTTAAATCAATAATTTTTTTAGGCAATATTCCATGTTTGTCTAAAAATTTTAAAAACTTTACAATTCTTCTAACAGATCCATAAGACATTTTGTTTAATAATTTTGCAAATGAATCTGTGTTATTTTCAGTTTCCATTTTTTTATTATTTTTTATTAACGAATTGAGTTTTTCTTTTACTTCAAAAATGTTTTCAGTTCCATCAAATTCAAGTTTTACTGTAGTTTCCTGTCCATCATCATTTAAATTCTTTTTAATTGCTATAGATATACTTATCTTATTACGTTGATATAAAACTCCATTTATAGCAAATCTATTTAGGCTTGGTCTTTCATATATTGTTCTAACAATTGCTGCAAAAAAAATCTCCATATATGAAACTTTAATTCCTTCAGATGATTTTTTGTTAATATATTCATCCATACCTTTTAATGAAATATTTTGTTTGAAAAAGACCTGAGAATCAGACCTTTTCATCATTATATTTGGTATTACCTTAAAAAATGGATTTATATTTTTTATTGCTTTCCCATCACTTCTGTGTCCAAACATTATTTTATCCCCTTTGTTTAAATTCATTTTTATTATATATTATTTTTCAACATCTTTCAACATAAACCGCATTTCTTTATTTTCTCTTTTAAAATTTTCAATAAAATTTTTATCATTTAAATTAAACTTACTTACATATCCGTCTAAATATTTTGCCTTTTCATTTAAAGATTCAACACTATCATTTATATAAATTTTTGATTTTCCTTTTCCATTTTTAGCTTCTTGTATTAAATTTGAAACTGGTGAATTACCATCAAATGCTATTACAATTGAAGATCTTCTCTCAAATATTTCATAATTAAAGCTTTTATATATACCAAGCTCTTCAGATTCAGTTGAAATACATACACCATTTAATCCATCATTTTCCAATAGCTCTTTTGCAAGATTTATATCCATTCTTTTTGGAATAATGGCATCTATTTCAAACTTTTTCCCAGACTTTTTACATATATCAATAATTGCTTGTTCATATCCTTGCATTTTATGACCTATTACGAAATAATTCTTCTCATTATCTAAATATTCAACCAAATCCTGTAATATTTTTATACCATTTTCCTCTACAACAGTGGATCTTCCCATTGTATTAAAGCTACCACCTGCAATTATTATTGGTGTTTTTTCCATTGGTAATTTAACTATTTTTTCTTTTAAAACATTCTTAGATTCAACATCTGTATCCTTTTCTATTTTAAAAGCTCTATCTTTATTTTTTTCAATCTCAACATATTCTTCTTCTAATATTGCATCTTTAATATTTCTTCCATTAAGCCAATCTTTAAATTTATCATCTTTAATTTTAAAATATTCCTCATTTTCCGAAATTAATTTATTTTCAACTTGTTTCATTTTTATTAAATCATCCTCAGACAAATTAAGTAAATTTGTTAAAGCCATTTCTTCTTCCATACAATCTGTTCCATAAAATCCACAACCATCTGATCCTTGAACACAATTTACATCATGCGCAAGATATCTTTTTATAGGATGCATTTTAACATCTGTTAAATTATTTAAACGTACATTTGAAGTTAGTTGAAATTCCAAAATAACACCATTTTTCTTCATTGTTTTTATTAATTTTTTACCATCTTCTGTATCAGGATCAATTCCGTATAAACCATGTCCTAATCTACATCTTGGCATTTTTTCTCCCTTTGGAACATAATCTAAAATACATTCAATAGATTTTTTTACATTTGATCTAAAACTATCATTTTCCCCTGCATGAATTCTTATAGTGAACCCATCATTTTTTTCTACAGCAAACTCTACAAGCTCTTTTATTAGTGGTCTAAAATTATTTATATCATTTATTTCCTCACCTATGATATCACTACCTACAATATATGGACTTTTAGCTGCTACTTTCAAAACATCAATACCTTCTTTTAATTGTTGCTCTGTCATTAATGTTCTACTAAAAGATCCTAAAAATCTAAGTTTTACACCTGTTTCAGCTTCTATCTTTGGAAGAACCTCATGAAGCTCTTCCATTATTTTTGCACCTTCTTCTCCTTTTCTTACAATCCATGTAACTGAAATTTCTGCGTAATTAATTCCTTGTCTTTGATATTCCCTTGCAACCCATAATAATTTATCTTGTAATAAACTATTATTTTTGTATTCCTCTGATTTTGCATCTTCCATCATTTTCATTAAGACAGATCTAACTTCTTTATCTGTTATCTGCTCTATTTTTGATTTAGTTATATCTATTTTCTCATCACTTATTTTTCCTTTTGAAAATACATATCTATATAAATACAATTTTTCTAAGTTTGTAAAAACTGCTTGACCATCTTTCATTAAAACTAAACTATTTCTTATTTTAGCAATATTTTCTTCAACATCATTTGGATTATTTAATATTAAATCTGCAAAATTAATATATGTTTCATCATCTATTTTTCTTATAAGTTTTTTACCTGGTAAGTCATCATAAGCATATTTCTTTTCAACTTCACATCTTTTGATAAATAACTTGTTGGCTTGTTTATCAGAAATTTTTAATCCTAATTTCTTTATATAATACATTGAATATTTAATTTGGTGTTTAATTCCAAGGGCAATTAAATCATCAGAATTTAAATTTGCATGAATATGTGTATGCAAATCTGTTCTAAATTTTTCCTTTTTTAATATATATGTTTTTATTATTGTTTTTTCAACAGGTACATTATATTCTTTGGTCTGAGACATTAAAGTTTTGTTAATTGCCGGAATTTTAGCTTTTATTTCTATCTTTCCATCTAAATATATATTTGCAATTTTTATACCACCTAATCTAAAGCAATATACTTCTTTATTATCTCCATTTATAAATGAAGGAATTTTTCCTTTTATTACTTTCATATCTTTATCATTTTTTACTGTTTCAAGATTACATATTTTTGCCAAATTACTAATCAAATTACCAGTTTTATGATTTGGTGTTTCTATAATATAAAATAATTCTTCATCATTTTCTCTATACAAATTAACAATTATATCCTTTTCTTTATCTAAATAAAATTTGTCAAAAAACTCCACTTTAAATTCTCCTCTCTTTTAATTATGTAAATTCTATTTTATCATATTGTTTTAATCATGACAACCTTTTATTAAAAATAATATTTTCAAAATACATAAATTATATTTATTTGCAAAAAATATAAAATATATTATCTAATTACAATTGCAGATTAAAAATTGATAAAAAATTTTATTATTTTGTAATAAAATTGTAATATATTTTTTATACTATTTCTATTGAAGAAAAAATTACCTTATTATATAATTTGTTTATAATAACAAAAGAAAGGAAGAAAAATTATGAAAAATAAAAAAATCACAAAAATATTTGCTATAATAAATATAGCTTTGTTAATTTCACTTAATATGGTTGGAATTACCAACAAATCTTATGCAAAACTTGATAAAAATACAAATTACCAAATAACTGAAAATCCATATCAAATAAGCCCAATGGAAATCCTAGAAACTTATAGCTCTATGTCAGCAAACAGATTTCAAAAAATTTCTTACTCAATAACACCTGAACTAATAAAGTCAAAAAATGCTATCCTAGTTGATTATAAATCATTTTCAGATCATAAACTTGATTCAAGTGATGCTAGTGCTATTTCAAATGTATGTGTAAATACGTATAAAAATACAACAAATCCTAACATTAATGCTATGTTGTCTTCTATTGAAAAAGAGACTTCAGTTAAGAAATCAGATATCGAATTTATATGTTCAGTTTACGGAGAGGCTTATGAGGATATTCCAGAGTTAAATTATACTCTTAATAATATTACTTCAACTCAAAAAAGTGTAGAAGATCTTGAAGCCAAACTAACTGAAAGAAATAAATTATTAGAAAACAAAGGTTTTACTGTTCAGACACCAGACTCTGATGCTTACACAACAATCTCTATAACTGCAAAGTTAAAAGATGGATCTGTATATAAATTAGCAATTGCCGGATACGGTGATAACAATGTTGAAAATGATTATACACATAACTGGTATTTTGTAAGAACATCTGGTGATAAAGATTACACAAACAATTCAGAATTTGAATTGGAAAAAAATTATGTAGCAATTATTGATGGTAAAGATGTTGGGGGAGAAATAAAAGACGGTGTATTTTTACCAAAATATGATGAAAACAATATTGAAAAAGATGCTGATGTAACTGTTACTTTTACATCAAAAACAGAAGGCGTTACAATAACAGCTATAAATAATACTCCAATACCTGAAACAGGTGCAAATACTCTTGGATGGTCTTATTCAAATAAAGAAAAAACACAAATTTCAAAAACATACAAATTTGACGAATATGATAATACAGTAGCAAATGGTATTGTACCAACTGAAGAATTAACAATAACTGGTTTAAATGGAAAAACAAATAAACAAACTGTTGCTATAAAATGGCCTTTTAGAATTATAAAAGAGCATCAAGACCCAGAAGAAATAACATCTGATACAAAAAAAGTTAGATACGAAATAACAACAAATTTACCAATAGATTCTGAAAAACTACCTGATGGTTGGAAATTTACAGATGATGCAGAAGGTAAAACACAACATAAAATTTATATAGAGCGTGATTTAAATAATGGAAACTATATAAAAGATGTTACTATAAAAGAAAATGGAAGAGATGACACAGTTACTACAAATGTATCAATTAAATTTAAAGAAAAATTACCAGATACAACTCCAAAAACAGGTGAAACCTTTTCTATTGCAGTAATTGTTATAATTGCACTAATTGGAATAACATTCTTTATAAGACGTAAAATAAAGAAATAATCTTAGATATAATTATGCTATCAAGATAATTATAAGAAACTATTTTTGTTAAATAATACTTTTAACAAGAATAGTTTTTTTATGTATAATTAATTTTATTTTGTAAACAATAAGATTAAAGGAGATGTCAATTATGAAATTTTTAAATTATTTAGTGCTTACTTTAGTTATTATAGGATCTCTTAACTGGCTTTTAGTTGGAATTTTCGAATTTAATCTTGTTGAAGCTATATTTGGAGGTTTCTCTATAATCTCAAGAATTATATATATATTAGTTGGCTTATGCGGAATTTGGGCAATTAGTTTCTATAATAAAGTAAATGATTAAATTATATCATTTATAAAACAAAAGACCCTCTCATTTGAGGGCTTTTTATATTTTTTCTTATAACTATCAGCCAAATATTTTAGCATTTTCTTTCCATAGCCTTTTCTATATCACTATAAATTGTAAGTTGTCGCTTTACTTGTTTTCAATTAAATCAGTATAATATATAATTTTCTTATCTAATTTTTTTGCATAATCTATTTCTAATTTTGTACTTTCTCCAATATAATTATTTATATTTACAACTAATATAGCATCTGATAATTCTATTCTTTTGAAATGTGCTTCTTTCAGTTTTATTAATTGCTCTTTCGTTCTCTCAATATTCTCTGATACTGGATATACTGGAGTAAGAACACAATATCCATCTAATGCCATTTTCTCTGCAACTGCCATCATTTCATTTTTAAATTTTAAACTTCCACATAATGTTATTATTCTCATTTTTTTAATTCTCCCTACAAATTAATATCTATTTGTTTATTTTATTACAATATTATATTGGTTATAAATTTTTCACATTTTTTGGAGATTACTTCTTTATTTTTTCACAAATATTGGAGATTGTCTAGGTTCTCTATACTATGTCAAGATAGTTGTTATCTATTTGCTATACTAATTGTAATTTGTTATTATAACTTATTTTTCTAAATACCAATAAGAATGCATACCATTTAGATATGTCTTTGCTCCTTTAGGCATTTGTTTAATAGCACTATATACATTTATATAATCTCCAAACCCCATTCCTATACATATTAGTCCAAATATCCCTAAAAACACTATATTAGGATATATTAGAAAAATGATATATGGTACTAGTCCTAAAAAGATGTTAGGACATAAACACATAAATATAAATCGACTTTTACTCATATCTTCTGTTCCAATAACAAAATATAATAATTGACTTAAATTTTTGTAATAATATACATCTTTTTTATAGCAAATTGCGTGTAATAATTCGTGAATTGGTAACGATAACCCTCCACATACTCCACCTAATGCTAACCATATTGTATTATCTTTTATATACTCTTTTGCAAGCAATACAAAAGGTATTGCCAATATTATTATTGTTAAAATACACCCAATATTGGTAATTAATGAAAGTTTTTTCATACTTTCAATTTCTTTAAAAGGTACTGCATTAGGATGATGTTTCCTTTGTGGCAGTGTACTTTCATCTCCGTTATATTTTCCGGCATTGTGTAAAATCATTATATTCATCTCACTTTCAAATTACTATTTATCTTTAACCTTTTTCTTTAAATCTTTTGAATAATATATTAAATCAGTACAAATTAAATCTCCATCTTTAATTTCTTCATCGTAATTATCTATAAAGAAATTCTTAATTGTTTTTTCATATTTATCGAATCCCTGCTTAACATAGAAAGGAATGTTATTCTCCGTTGTTCCTACCAACATTCTGTCATATTTTTGTTTATAATTACCACTTAAGTGTTTTAAAAGTATTTTTGCATAACCTTTATTTCTATAACTTTCTTTTGTAACTATGTTTTTTAATTCTAATGTTTTTCTGGAAATAGGCAAAATAACTGCAATAGAAATTAACTCATCTTCCTTTTTTAAAGCATATACGTCAGAATCGTTCAAATACTTATGTATCATATCTTTTGAAGGATCTGCCTCTAAAAGTAAATCAATATAATCTTCTTTATTTTCTATTTTTTTTACTTGCATTCTAGGTTTTCTTGGTATCTCGTAACCATTGGGAATACTAGGTTTTGTAGTATTGCGGTTATTATATCTGTCCTCCTCTGAGAATATACATCCACAGTATTTTTGCATATATAATCCCTGCTCTATTGCCTTTTCATGGCCTATCCAGAAACCTTTTCTAAAATCTATGTATAAAAATTTAATACCAAATTCTTTGCTTAAATCTTCCATCAATTTTTTTATAAAATCATGTTTTTGATAAATGCTATATAAAAGAGTAGTTGTTACTGTATCATATCCATTAGCTTTTGCATATTCAAATGTTTTTCTTAATCGTACTGGATAACAATAATTTACACATCTTGCATTAAGATTATCTACTACATTTTTACAAAATTCATCAAGTCCATATTCATCCTCAAATATAGCTTTTACATTAATTCTGTTAGTATACTCTTTTAAACAATCCCTTCTTGCCACATATTCTGTATATGGATGTATGTTTGGATTATACCAATATACAGTTGGTTCAATTCCCTCTTCTCTTAGTTTTTCTATACAATATACACTACAAGGTGCACAACATGTATGCATTAATAACTTCATTTTTTTACTAATAAACTAGTCTATAACCCAAGCATTATATAGACTAGCTTACATTCCTTTCTATTTATTTTTATAAATTTCAAAACCATTTATATCACTGACATATTCCATATTTTCTTTTATATATAATCTTACATTATTTGGATTTTGCCAGTTCAAAGAATCTTTTATAATTAGATATAAAGCATCTTCGCTCTTTATTTTTTCTATTATTCCGTCTTCACCATTCTTACCAAAATTGCCTATACAAAACATATCATAGTCTTTATTATATCTATCTAATGGTATCATATATGCAGAAGCAGTGGCATCTAAAATATATACTTTTTTCTCAGACGATTTTATATAATTATTTACCTCTTCAATAGAATTGTATACTTCATCTTTTACATATACATATTTATAATGTTTTTCATAATTATATTTAGTAAGATTTCCTGAAGTTTCTGCATTTATTAGCTCTATATATAAACTTGCAAATAATATACCCAATATTGTAAAAATATTTAAAAATTCCATTATATATTTACAATTAAATTTAACATATTTTTTTAATATTAAATCTATTAAAAATACAGTTAATATTATCGCAGGAATTATAGCCAATGAAAAATGGTTTGCATCTGGTATTGGGTAAATTAATGAAAACATTGCTAAACTATATACAGTTAATATAAATAGATTCTTATTTTCTTTTCCCTTGAATTTCATAATTCCATTAGTGATTATTGATATTACCAAAACAATTGGTACTAATATACTAAGTGTTGCAATATACGCCTTATTGTATAATAAAATTTTATAACTTAGCTTATTTGAAAATGTTTTAATTCCGAAAATTGCATAATCTAAAAAATCATTCAATGCATTATTTACAATTAAATATATTAATAAAATGATAACTGGAATCACTATTCCACATAATCTAAATAATATATGTTTTAATACTGGTTTAATATCACTTTTACTTTTTATAAAGAATAATAAATTAGTTATAGCCACAAAGCTTATAATTATTCCCATAGATTGCTTTGTACATATTATTAATCCAGATAATAGTCCTATAAAAATATCTGATTTTATTGATTTTTCTTTTTTATTTTGATTTAATTCAATTAAAATTATTACCATTAAAAGTATCAATACTAATAAATTATATCCTATTACAAAGCTGTTTTGTAGTACAAAAATAGATAACCCTGTTATTAATAAAGATATTTCCTTATTTATTTTTAACTTTCTCATTATATTATATTCTAATATAAAAATAGAAAAAATTAATATTACTAAGAAAAGTCTTTCAATATATAGCTCTTGTCCAAATATTTTTAATGGTATTGCAAGTAATAATCCAAAAAGAGGAGTAACTACCATACTAATGTCTTTATATGGAATCATACCATTTGTTATACATCTACTTATATTAAAATTCCATAATTCATCTAAATCTGATAATGGCTTAATTGCAATAATTGTAAAAATAATTATAAATAAAGTCGCCCAAAATATAACATTCTTAAATTTTTTCATGAATTTTCTCCCTTTCGAAAATTTTGCTATTTATATTCATATCCCATATGATCATATGCTGCCTTTAATGGTACTCTTCCTCTACTTGTTCTAGAAATAAATCCAATTTGAAGCAAATATGGCTCATAAACATCCTCTAGTGTATCTACTTCTTCACCAATAGTTGTTGCCAATGCATCAATTCCTACAGGCTTACCTCCGTATTTTTCTATCATTGTTTCAAGTATTTTCCTATCAATTTCATCTAATCCTAATTCATCTATTTCAAGTCTATTTAATGCTATCTTTGTTAACTTTATATCAATATCATTATTAGAAAAAACTATTGCATAATCTCTAACTCTTTTTAATAATCTATTTGCAATTCTTGGTGTTCCTCTTGATCTTCTAGCAATCTCTTCTGCTGATTTTTCATCTATATTTACATTTAATATTTTTGCTGTTCTTTTTACAATAGATTTTAATTCATCAATATTATATAGCTCTAATCTATTTACAATTCCAAACCTATCTCTAAGAGGTGTTGATAAAGATCCAGCTTTTGTTGTTGCTCCTATTAATGTAAATTTAGGAATATCAATTCTTATGGATCTAGCTGTTGGACCTTTACCAATAACAATATCCAATGTGAAATCTTCTAGTGCTGGATATAATATTTCCTCAACATTTTTATTTAATCTATGAATTTCATCTATAAAAACAACATCATTTTCTTTTAAATTTGTAAGTAAAGCTGCAAGATCACCTGCCTTTTCAATTGCCGGTCCTGATGTTACCTTTATATTTGACTCCATTTCATTTGCAATAATATTTGCTAATGTTGTCTTTCCTAGACCAGGAGGCCCATATAGTAAAACATGGTCAAGCTGCTCCCCTCTCTTTTTTGCTGCTTCAATATATATTTTCATATTTTCTTTTACCTTTGATTGACCAATATATTCATCTAGCATCTTCGGTCTTATTGATGATTCAAGATTTTCTTCTATTCCATCTTCTAATTCAGGTCTCATTAATTGATTATTATCCATAAGCTTTCCCTTTCATCAAATTATATTTTACTTTAGTAAATTATTTAAAATAATTGAATTTGATATATTCATTTCAGTATTCATATATCTTTCATAATTCTTTATTTTTTCTTGTTGTTTTTCATCAAGACTAGATAAATCCAACTTTTCACCATTTTTCCTATAATACCATTCACCATTAAAATAGTACTCATCAGTAACAATTATGCCATTATTTAAACACGCAAAATCTTTGCTTCCAAACATATTTGTACCTAATGATATGCCATCTTTAACACCACTTAAATAACAAATTGTAGGTTTTATATCTAGCTTGCTTATTGTTTTATCTATAACCATATGCTCTACTCCTGGTATTCTAAGCCCACATACTGTGTTTATATAGTTAATTTCTGTTTCAACATTATTGTATTTGTGATCTACTTCTTCCAAATAATCAAGCATCTCATAATTATACATTTGCATACCATAATGGTCGCCATAAACTAAAATCATAGAATTATCATATAAATCTTTTTCTTTTAACTGCTCTATAAACTTTCCAAATTGATTATCTGCATAATTTACAGCTTCCAAATAATTTCCAAAATATGTATCTTTAAATTTACCAACATCTATATCAATATATTCATATTTATTATCTAAGCCCGGTAAATCAAAAGCAGTATGTGACGAAGCTGAAACAATATTTATAAAAAATGGCTTATTTACTTTTTCTACATTTTTTATAACTTGATTATACAAAGATTCGTCAGATATCCAGCCATTAATAAGAGTGCTATCTTCATCAAAATTATCAATAAAATCCAACTCATCAATATCTAATTTTCCATATACATTATTTCTATTCCAAAACTCTCCATAATTACCATGTGTATACATTGTATAATATCCGCTCTGTTTATATTCTCCATAGAAATCATCATATTCATTAGCACTATATTGCGCAAATGCCATACCATTTTCCAATGGATATAATGATGACATTGTAGAATGTTCTGAATCGGCAGTTGTTGAGTAACTTTGTATTATCATATTTTTAAAATATATATTTTCATTCATAAACTTATTTAAATTTGGAGTTATTTCTTTTCCGTTTATTTCTTTATATAGTAGAAAATTTTGAAAAGATTCCAATTGTAATACAATTACATTTTTTCCTTTTGCAATATCTTTTAAATTATATAAATCTTCTTGATAATTTTCACTGTATTCATTCTTTAATTTGTCATACTCAATCATCATTTCTCCATTTGTTGCATATTTAGCTGTTTTCTTTAAGTTCATATTTGTTTTAAAATCTAAATAATGAAATGTATATACAGTACCTAGCTCTAATTGCATTTTTTTATTATATACATGGCTTTGAGATGCTTCAACATATGTAGGAATTGTAGAGCAATAAATTGTCATCATTACTGAAAAATAAACTATTGCTGATTTCCACCCCTTTGTTTTTGTCTTCTCTAATTTTATAAATTTAGTAATCAAAAGCATTATGATTACTATAATATCTAAGAAGTAAAAGATTTGCGCTTTATTTAATAAATCTTTTAACACAGCACTAATCTGCTCCGAATACTGCAAATTACTAACTTGAGAAATAGAAATCAAACTAGATGAATAAGTATAATATAAATTATCTGCAAAAGCAATTAAACTAAAAACTAAATCTACAAATAGTGCAAGAAAAAATCTTAGTCTATTTTTTCTAAATAAGAACAATACAGAAACTATAAACATGGAAAAAATAAATGTTTTAGCTAAGAGCTCTTTATTAATGGAATCTGATATATATATTGTCAATTTATAAAAAATAGCGGTTTTTATAAATAAAAGAAAGCCAATTATTATTATAAATAGCTCTGAATTTATTATTTTATTGCAATATTCCTTAATTCGATTAAATACTATCTTTTTCATAATTCCCCCATAATTTCAAATATTGGCACATTTTAGTTATTATCAATAAAATTTTCAACTATTGAAACTACATTGCTTTTATTGTTTTCAAATTTTTTAGGTTTAAAGTCTTTCATTTCTAATATAATATTTCCTAATTCATTTAAGTCAAGAGCATATTTAACATATCCATCTTGTTCGAATTTTTTTGCAATTTGAAGTTGATGATTATTTACATGCTCTCCATATTTTTTTTGTCTTGGAACAACAATGACTTTTTTGCCTTTTTTTAATGAAGCAATAATAGATCCAACTCCTCCATGAGTTATTATAAGATCTGCTTTATCAATCAATTCGAATAATTTTTCTTTATCAATAAAATCAAATATTTTCATATCTTTAGAATCAAATTTCGTAAAACCTGCTTGAACAACGACTTCATCTTCTATTACTTTATTATCAATATTTTCTTGAACTGCTTTAAGCAATCTTGTAAAATCATTATTTTGAGTTCCCAATAAAACTAAAACCATATTTTTTTCTCCATTTCATTTTATCCATATATTGAACCACCATATACTGCTTTTGGATATAAATCTAACATCTCTTTCCATTGTACTATAAACAAATTCGCTATTGGATATATCATTTTTCCAGATAATGTTTTTGATTTTGAATTTGCAAATGTTTCTATAAAAATTATTTTACACCCGAATAATTTTCCTAAATAACACATAGGCACAGCTGTATGAGTACCTGTTGTTACAATATATTTCGGTCTTATTCTGAAAAATAAATATATAGTTTTTAAACATAAATAAAAATATTTAAAAATATATGTAAATAATTTACTTCTTGTACCATATGGTAAAAAAAATAGTTTATCTCCATATTCTTTTTTTAAATTTTCATTCGTTTTATCTCTTTCAGTAATAATATATGAGTCATATTTATTAAATAATGGCTTTAACTGCAATAGTTCACTAAAATGTCCACCTGTACTTGAAATAAATAATACTCTTTTCATAAAAAATTATTCTCCTTAAATTTCTAAAATATAATTATGTCATTATATAATTTATTTATTTTTCTTCAATAAATCTTTATATCCAATTGCAAAAATTGCAATTATTAATAGTGCAAAGGAAACAGCTTTCCAAATTCCACTTTCTAATAGTATTATTGCAAACATACCTAAAGTTGTTGCAACACCATATAAAATTAATACAGCTTCTTTTTGAGAATATCCCAACTGCATTAATCTATGATGTAAGTGACCACTATCAGGTTTAAAAATGGCCTTTAAAGATTTTCCCTTAATTATTCTTCTAAAAATAGCAAATATTGTATCAAATATTGGTAATGCTAATACAATTAATGGTGCAATAATAACTATAATTGTATATGTTTTAGCAATACCTAATATTGAAATTATAGCAATTGAAAATCCTAAAAAGTTTGACCCACAATCACCCATATATGTTTTTGCAGGATTCACATTATATGGTAAAAATCCTACAATACCACCAGCCAAAGCTGTAATTAGAATTATTGATATAACAGGTGATCCATTACTTGCAAAAATAATAAGCAATGAAACACATGCAATAAGCGTTATTCCTGAAGAAAGGCCATCTAGTCCATCTGTTAAATTAATTGCATTTGTTATTCCTACAATCCAAAACCAAGTAATTATATATTCCATTACACCATTAAGCTCTATAATTTTATCAAAAACCGGTATATTGAAATCTCCAATTGTTATTCCAAAAGCCATTACAACTCCTGCTGCGATGGTTTGTCCTAATAATTTAACAAGAGGTTTCATACCTTTACAGTCATCTATAAAACCAACAATAGTAATGATTGCCAGTCCCAAAAAAAGTCCAATTATTTTCAAATAATATTCATCTAATGTATCTTTACTTTCTAACTTTATTGAAATTATTAAATATATCATTGAAACAAAGAAACCTGCAATTATTCCCAATCCACCTAAACGTGGCATATTAACTTTATTTATTCTTCGCTCTTCTGGAACATCTATTGCATTTACTTTTTTAGCCAATCTCATAGAATATGGAACTATTACATATGATGTTATAAAAGCTAAGACAAATGCAATTGCTATATCTCCCCACATAAATTTATCTCCTTTATCACTTTATTATTTCTATATTTTTATATCCTATAAATAATCCTGATTCTATTACCCCTGGGATTAATTTAATTTTTTTCTCTAGTTTTGAATCTATATTTAAAAATTTAACATCTAATATTAAATTATTGTTTTCTGTTATTATTGGACCATCTTTACCTTTTCCAGATCTTAATATACATTCCACGGCCCCAAGTTTCATTAACCTACTTTTTACAAATTTAACTGACTCTGGAAAACATTCTACCGGAATACAAAAATTTTGTCCTAATTTTTCGACAAACTTAGTATTATCTGCAAGAATATATACCTTCTTAGAATTTACAATATTTAATTTTTCTTTAAACATTGCTGCTCCTCTACCCTTTATTAGCCAATTATCTTTATTATATTCATCAGTACCATCAAAACTCCAATCTGGTTTATATTCCATTATAGATCCTGTAGGAATATTTAAATTATCACATAATAATTTTATTTCATATGAAGTAGGAATTGCTATTATATTTAATTTTTCATTTTTAATTTTTTTTGCAATTTCCTTAGTCGCAATAAAAGATGTAGAGCCTGATCCAAAACCAATTGTATCACCATCTTTTACTTTATTGGCAACAATTTTAGCAATTCTTTTCTTATCTTCCTCATTTGATATAACAGAATTCCATTTTAAATCTAAATTATTCCACTTCATAATTAATTCCTCACTTTTCAATTATTTAATCTTCTGAATTTACTATAATATTTTTCTTTTCGTTATATATATCTTTAACACCTTTTATAATAGCATTATACAACTTATTTAATTTCTCAGCATTTAGTTCATTTAATACAATTTTATTAGAATTATCAAAGTCTTGATTTTTTTCTAATGAATCCAAAATTTTAGTTTTTGAATTATACTCTATTTTTGAATGATCCAAAAATAATAAATAAAAACTCGTATTGATTGATTTTTCTTCATTAGACGTTTCATTTATAATATTAATTTCTTGAATATTATTTACAATCTCATTTAAATATTGAGATATTGATATAATAAACATTCCAGAAAATGGATTTTTATTCATAAATTCTTGTTTTATGTTTATTTTATTATTTTGTTTATCACATCTTATTTTAATTATTCTATCATCTTTTATTTTAATATTAGTTTGAATTAATTCTTTATTTTCAACATATGCAGTTATCTCTAACAGTTTTTCATCTGTTGTTTCAATAGAATCTACTTTTTCAGCTAGTTTTAAAAACTCCTGTGATAAATTACTTATATCAGTATATTTTGACGGAAAATTTAATAATTTTAACTTTGATGATATTAGATTTAAAGATCTGCTATCTTCAGATATACTTTTTAACAATTCCTTCAAAATCTTTTTTACATCATTTTCAGTTAAAGTAATTTTATAACCTGTTGCTGTATGAATTATATCATCTATTTTTATACCAGACTCTTCTTTAGAATAATTGCTTTTATCAATATTATTAGAAATTACTTCTGAATACTTCTCTGTCAAATAATTAACATCACTTTTTGACAAATACAACAGCTCTACATATGTTGTATAATTAATATTATCTGGTATTATGCTTGTATCTTCTATTCCAACATTTTCAGCAAGCTCTTTTAGATTATTATTTTTAAGTGTAATATATCCATTAGCTAACTCATCGCACTTTATACCTACAAGATTGCTTTTCTTTACTAAGTTAAACTTGATTATTTCATTTTCCTTTTGTTTAAAATTTACTTTTGTAATCATGTCATTTGAATTTTGAGCATCTGTATCTGCAGTTACTGTATAAGAAACTTCTCCATTATCATATTTCAAATTACTTTTTACTGTATATGCACTATTACTTTTTCTGCTTTTAATATCTTTAATTTCTTCACTACTAAAAACCTCTGCAATTTTACTATTTTGCCTTATATATATCCAAAATTTTTGTGTATTACTTTTAAGCAAATCTGTTTTAATATAAATAACTACTAGCACCACCATAACAATCAACAAAACTATTATGGAAATTATTAAAGCTCTATTTTTCTTCAAACCCAATATCCCCCTTATTATTTTATCCTTTGTTTAACAACTTCATACATCACTATTCCAGCTGAAACTGATGCATTTAATGAAGTGATTTTTCCTTTCATAGGTATTTTTACTAGAAAATCACAATTTTCCTTTACTAATCTACTCATTCCAAATCCTTCACTACCAATAACAATTCCTATTGGCATTTTAAAATCTTGATTATAATAATATGTATTTGTATTAATATCAGTTCCACAAATCCATAAATCATTTTCTTTCAAATATCTTATTGTTTCTGTAATATTATTTACTCTTGCAATTTTCATATGTTCAACAGCCCCTGCTGAAACTTTATTTACAGTACTATTTACTTGTGCAGCTCTTCTTTTTGGAATTATTATTCCATGAACCCCTGCTGTTTCTGCAGTTCTAATTATTGAACCTAAATTATGAGGATCTTCAATTCCATCTAATATTATTATAAATGGATCTTCATTTTTTTCTTTAGCCAAATTCAATATATCATCTACTTCACAATAGTTAAATGGTGGTACAATTGCTATAACACCTTGATTATTATCAGTTTGTGACATACTGTTTATCTTACTTCTTTCAACTTCTGTAACAATAACCTTATGCTCTTTTGCTAATGCTAAAATTTTGTTTATTGAACCATGTTTTTCACCTTTAGCAACAAAAATTTTATTAATATCTCTACCTGACTCTAAAAGCTCTATTACAGAATTTCTACCTTCAACTTGGTCTGTATCCTCTGTTTTATTATTCTTAAATTTTGTATTATTCATAATAATTTATGCAAAAATGCATAATCTCCTTTATAACATATTTAGGATTTAAACTTTGGTTCCTATAAACCATTTACTCATCATCATCTAATTTTAATACAGATAAAAATGCTTCTTGCGGTATTTCAACATTACCAATCTCACGCATTTTCTTCTTTCCTCTTTTTTGTTTTTCAAGCAATTTCTTTTTTCTTGTAATATCTCCACCATAACATTTTGCTAGTACGTCTTTTCTCATTGCAGATATTGTTTCTCTTGCAATTATTTTTCCTCCAATTACAGCCTGAATTGGAATTGTAAATAAATGTCTTGGTATAACTGTTTTTAGCTTTTCAACCATTTTTTTACCTTTTTCATATGCACTATCTTTATGAACAATAAAAGACAAAGCATCTACATTTTCACCATTTACCCAAATGTCAAGTTTAACAAGGTCTGACCTTCTATATTCTTTAAGTTCATAATCAAAAGATGCATAACCTTTTGTTTTTGATTTCAAACTATCAAAAAAATCATAAATAATTTCATTTAGTGGCAATTCATACATAAGAGTTACTCTTGTTTGGTCTAAATATTTCATATCAATAAAGATACCTCTTCTATTTTGACATATTTCCATTATATTACCAACATAATCTTTTGGAGTTAATATTTCGGTACTCACAAAAGGCTCTTCTATAAACGAAATTTCATTTGGTGGTGGTAATTCAGAAGGATTATATAAATCAACAATTTCACCACTTGTTTTATGTACTTTATAAATAACAGATGGAGATGTAGTAATTAAACTTAAATCAAACTCTCTATCTAATCGCTCTTCTATTATTTCCAAATGCAATAATCCTAAGAATCCACATCTAAAACCAAAACCAAGTGCAGCAGAAGTTTCTTGTTCAAATTCCAAAGCAGCATCATTTAATTTCAATTTTTCAAGAGCAACTTTTAAATTCTCGTAATCACTTCCATCCATTGGATATAATCCACAATAAACCATTGGATTAACCTTTTTATATCCTGGAAGTGCATCTTTAGCTGGATTATTTTTATGAGTTATAGTATCACCAACTCGAATATCTGATAAATTTTTAATACTTGCTGCAATATATCCTACATCACCAGCTTCTAATTTCTCACATGGTACATAAGTTCCAGGTTCAAAATATCCAACTTCAGTTACAACAAAACTTTTTTTAGAAGCCATAAGTTCAATTTCATCACCAACTTTTACAGTTCCATCTTTTACTCTAACATATGCTAAAGCACCTTTATAATCATTGTATAATGAATCAAAAATCAAACACTTTAAATTAGCATTTTCATCCCCATCAGGTGCAGGAATATCAGTAACAATACGTTCCAAAACTTCCTCAACATTTAGTCCTGATTTTGCCGAAATACATGGTGCATCTTGTGCAGGAATACCTATTATCTCCTCAATTTCATCTTTTATTTCTTGTGGTCTTGCATTAGGTAAATCTATTTTATTAATAACTGGTAAAATCTCTAAATTATTATCAATCGCTAAATATACATTAGCAAGAGTTTGAGCTTCAACACCTTGGCTACTATCAACAACAAGAATTGCCCCATCACAAGCCGCCAAACTTCTTGAAACCTCATAATTAAAATCAACATGTCCTGGTGTATCAATTAAATTAAATTCATACTCCTCGCCATTTTTAGCCTTATACAGCATTCTAACAGCTTGAGATTTAATAGTTATACCTCTTTCACGCTCTATATCCATATTATCTAAAACTTGACTTTCCATCTCTCTTTTAGAAAGAACTCCCGTCATTTCTATTAATCTATCTGCTAAAGTTGATTTTCCGTGATCAATATGAGCTATAATACTAAAATTTCTAATGTACTTTTTTCTATCTTTCACTCTAAAAAATTCATCCTTTCAAATTAAATTTTATCCATATTTTTCCGACATTAAAACTTCGAAATAACTAGTAATATAATAACATATTTTACCTTGTTTTATCAATAGAATCCATATATTTTTTAAAAGCAGTAGTTATTAACTACTGCTTTTAAATTATTCCCCAAGCTCTTGGTTAAGAGCCTGGATTATTATTATTTAATTTTTAAATTTCTAGATCTTTTCAACATAATTATTGAAACAACAATTAATAATGTTATCATAAAAACAATTGAGCTTTTTTCTCCAGCTTTTGGCAAATCTTCATTTGACTTACCATCTTTATTATCTTCTTTGTTTTCATTATTATCTTTATTTTCATTGTTATCTTTATTTTCATTGTTATCTTTATTTTCGCCATTATCTTTGTTATCGTCTTTATTTTCTATAGTATCACCAACAGTAACTTCAATAACTTTTTCAATAACTTCTTTTCCATCATTTGTTGAAACAATGCAACGAACTTTAGTACTACCTTTAGCTACTGGTATTATTTTTATCTCTGTATCAGATATTTTTTCATATTTTGCAATTTTCATATCATCAATTCCCCATTGATATTTATAATACGTATCTTTTGTAAATCCTGCTGGATACTTAACTTCATAATCTCCATTTTTATTCATTGTAACATATAAATTAGTTCCATTCGAATTAACTGGAATATTTATTTTCAAGGTACTCATCACTGGAAATTCTCCTACAGAAAATTCTTTTTGGGGATCATAAATCCTATATTCTTTGGAAAATTTATATTCTTTTCCATCTTCTGTATATGTATAATTTAAAGTTACAATACCTTCTGATTTAGCTTTAATTATTAATCCATCTTTTTCAATAATATCTGAATTTGACACTTCTAGTTTTAAACTATTTTTATCAATATTTTTTGTTTCTAAAGTTGTTTTATTTCTTAGTATTAAATCTGGACCAAAAGTTTTTCCTATCTCTACCAGATTCTCATTTTTTGTTGCTGAATTGTCTATTAATTCATATTCAAAAGTTTTAGTAGAATCATATACTTCTATCTCCCACTCAAAAATACATCCTCCTGCAACAGTTTCATCGCCTATATATTCTGCAGTCATTTTTGTTTTACCTTCACTTACTGGTACTAAAGCATCTTTTTCATCTTTTTTTGTGAATCCAGCTATATTTTTATCATCAACGTTAAATGATTTAAAACTCTTAAGCAAATTATCTCCTACATAACAGAATTCATTTTTACCTTTATCAAATTTTATTGGTAATGCAACCCTTCCAATTTCAATTATTTCATCTTGAGATTGGGTATTTTTTTTTGTTCTTCTAAGATACGCAAATACCCAATTACCAGTAAAATTTCTCGTTAATACATTTTTATTAACAGTCCAACCATCACTTTCAAATTTTGCTTTTTCACTATCATCTACATTTCCAGTTTTATTAAATGTTACAGTCACTGGTATTCCACTTTCTGTTTTCACTCCTATTTTGACATCAGCATATTCTATGGTACTAGTCGCCCCAACTTTATTCCAGCCAGCAATAACACCTATACCTAAAATAAGCAATACAATACACATTACTCTTATAGACTTTTTCATTTGTTTTCACTCCTTTATTATTCCCATAATTAATATATAACATAACCCCAATTTAAAGTAAATACTTTTAATAAAAAATGTCAAAATATAAGAGCTTTTGTATTACAATTCACAACTAATCATAAATTTAATTTAGTAGAGTAGGATATGTGAATATATATATTAAAAAAAGTGACGCGCAGCTTGGGAGCTTTTAGTTAAATTTCTCATTTATCAAAATCAAAACGAGGGCACTACAACTCTCACACTGCTTTGTACGGGCGACCAGCAAGTCACGCATTTTTAATATATATATTCACATATCCGGCTTAATAAAAAAACATTACATTCAAATAACTAACGTGCAGCTTGGGAGCTTTTAGTTAAATTTCTCATTTATCAAAATCAAAACGAGGGCACTACAACTCTCACACTGCTTTGTACGGGCGACCAGCAAGTCACGCATTTTTAATATATATATTCACATGTCCGGGCTTAATAAAAAAACATTACATTCAAATAACTAACGTGCAGCTTGGGAGCTTTTAGTTAAAAAGTAATAAGCTTTTAATCTACATATTGAAAAACCAAATATTTTTCTGTATAATTTATCTATGAAAATTTTAAAAGTAACAGAAAAATATAATAATAAAAAATTAATAAACTTTTTGCAGGACAACTTCTCAAACCTAAAAACCTCAACAATATACAAAACCTTGAGAAAAAAAGATATAAAAATCAATGATAAAAGAATATCTGAAAATTGTGTGCTAAAGACAGGAGATGAATTAAAAATATACATAGCAGATGATTTACTATTTTCTCAAAAAGATATTCCAATAATATATGAAGATGAAAATATAGTTGTCTTTGATAAACCCATTGACATTGAAGTAACTGGAGAAAACTCACTTACTTCTTATGCTCAAAAAAAATATGGTGCTAAAGCCAATCCCTGCCATAGACTAGATAGAAATACTTCTGGACTTGTATTATTCGCCAAAAATAATAACAGTCTTAATGAGCTTCTAAACGCATTTAAAAATCATACTATTGAAAAGCATTATATTTGTTTAGTTGTGGGGATTCCTCACAAAGATTATGAAAAATTAGAAGCATATTTATTTAAAGACGCAAAAAAATCATTAGTATATATTTCAAATAAACAAATGCCAGGATACCAGAAAATAATAACACATTACAAAGTATTGAAAAAAAATTTAGACAAAAATATAAGTCTTTTAGATGTCCAACTAGAAACTGGAAAAACACATCAAATCAGAGCTCATTTAGCTTATATTGGACATCCCATAATTGGTGACGGAAAATATGGTCTAAATAAAATTAACAAAGACTTTAAACAAAAAACACAATTATTATCAAGTTATAGTCTTAGTTTTAACTTAGATTCTTCTAGTAAGTTATCATATTTAAATAATTTAACTATAAAACAAAAAAAACTACCTTTTTTTAATTTAATATAATAAAACCATTATACAAGTTTCAAAAAGCTTCTTTCTGAATAAAATATGTATATCAAATTATTTTTTGTGAATACTATAATTATTCTAGAAAGGAGCTTTCATGATTTCATTTTGTTTAAAAAGTATCAATAAAAAAACTTTAGATGAATTAGAGCCTTATTTTAATAATACAAATTTACCAAATATATTTTATTCACAAAAAAAATTCAGAAAATTCTATAATTTAATAATACATTATACAGGAAAACACATTCAGGATTTTTACAATGAATTTTCAAAAATCTTATCATCTTTTATTATAGAAAATTATGAAAATAAGATTATTAATAGTCAATTAAAATATGATTTTTTCTATTTTTCGGCAAAAGAGCGTAACGAAATATATTCATCTACTATATTAGAATTGTGCTCTGACAAAAATAATAAAAAGAAAAGAGCTTTATTAGAAAAAAATATATTAAAATTCAATGAAAATTTCTATAGATATAACATAGATGGCTTTATTAATTTTAGAATCTTTGATTATAAAAATTTTATTAGCTCTATCTTAGAAAAACAAATTCACAATTATGTAGTAAAAAAAGAATATTTAGAATATGTAAATTTACTTAGAGAATATATTCAACTACAAGGTCCTCAAACAGGAACAATTCACTTAATTTATACAAATAATGAAAAATTCCTATTAGATGAATCAGAAAATATTATTACAACAACTGAATCAAAAAAATATCTATCAGACATATCTTTTTCAACAAATGACTTTATACTAAATTCGATACTTTCATTAATGCCTGAAAAAATAATTATACATCTTCATAGTGAAAATGATAGTTTTATTCAATTTCTAAAATTAATATTTGAAAATAAATGCATGATTTGCCTAAATTGCAATTTGTGTGGCTCTTATATAGAAACTTTAAATCATTCTTCAACTTAAAAAACCGAAACATAATTTTCTCTGTTTCGGTTTTTTTATTCTTTTAATTTAAATTCAAAACTCAATATTTTGCCCCGTCCCCAATTATATGTTCTACTATATCCCATAGAATCTAATATTTTTTTAGCTTTCATACTTCTAATACCTTCACTACAATATAAAATTATAATTTGATTTTTGTTTGGAACAATACTTCCAATAGATTTTTTAATATCACATAATGGAATATTAATTGCACCATCAAAATGACCTTCGGCAAATTCCTGTTTACTTCTAACATCTATAATTACCACAGGATTGTTTTTCATTAATTCTAACATTTCATTATAACTAATATTTCGTGATGAATATCCTCTGCAACAACATCTTCTAATAATCGATCTCACCTTCTTTTCAATTTTATACTCTATATACATAATGTCTAAAAAAACAACGAATATATTAATATTATATTCGTTGTTTTATTTTTTTGATATTTATTATTCTTCAGCATTTTTATCTATATATTTTTTATTTAAATATGTTAATACACAAATATATATAGCAAATGCTGCTATTATTATAATTTTATTTATTGAAGCTCTTGTTATAGCAATTATTGCCATATATAAAAGCTCAGAGAAAACTATAGTTGAAATAGATTCTAACATAACTTTTGCAATTCCAAGTTTTCTAAATCTTATAGCAAAGTATACTAAAACTATAATTGTTGCTATTATAGTATAAAACAAATATTGTTTTGCCATATCTGTCAAACGAACTCTTGGCATTTCTTCGCTTTTTATAACATTTGAAGCTGAAATTGAGCTTGTCTTATTAGTTAAATTATATTTTTCATTTATTTTATTGTTTAAGCTCTCTAAATCTTGCTTTGTTATTAAATTAGCTTCTATAGAAACATATTTTTCATTATCTTTTGATTTTTCAACATTTGTATTATCTTTTGAAAATACTTCATTAGCTATTGTTTTAATATCATCAACAGAATAATCATCACCTATTGATATATATATTTTTTGAACTATATTGTATTTTTCGTTAATTTTATTTTTTAAATTTACAATTTGTTCATCAGATACATCAGCTACATTTATTATAACACTATCATTATAAACTCCAGCTTTTTCTAATGAAACATTATTTTTTCCAAATATTTCATCTGTTATTTGGCTTATATCAGAAATATTAAAATCTTCCCCAATTGGTACTGTTATTGATTTATGAACTTTATATTTTAAATCAACATTATAGCCTACTGCTATAACTACTATTAATCCAATAATCATTATAATTACTGATAATATACATAATTTTTTCTTCATCTTATACACCCTCTCTATACAATTATTTTTCAACAAATATTCTAGTAATTAATGCATTATATATACACATAATAATTAATCCCCAGAAAATTGTCATACCGAAACTTGCCAATTGTAAATATGGTGCACAACAAAATACTATAGCCACTATCATACATGGTATTAAATTATTAAATTCTGAAACAATATTTTCTTTAAAACTTTTATCACTATTTAATGTTCTTAAAATAATTATATAATTAATTATAACTATTATAGCTAGTCCTAAAATAGTGAATAATGTTATTCTTACATTTGTATATCTTAAAACTAATAATATTGTTGCAACCAAACCAACTAAAGAAATTACAGGTAAAATTCCTTTAGCTTTGAATTTATATATTGCAAATATTAACATTAATACACCAATTATTATTGAGATTATTACTATAGATTTGATATTTATATCTGAATCTATTAAATTTATTGATTCTGTTTCATATTCTACTGGAATTTCTCCACATTTCATTATTGCAGTAATTGCTAAAGCTCTTTGATAATCTTCTTCAAGCTCTTTTCCTTCATCATTTTCTCCCATAACAAGATCTAATTCACCTTTTTGGGCAGAGCTTATAAATGATGTTGCTTTATCAGAATATAATGTATTATCATCTAATACAACTGCAAATGTTGCATCATCTTCAGCACCATTACTATCTGTATATTTTGTATTTGCAGAGCTTATTTTATTTATAGCATCTTTTGTAAATTTCATATTTAATACAACTATAGATTTTGAATAAGTTGCAGAATCAATTCTTGCTGATGCATTCTTAAATGCATTACCATCTACAATAACTTCGCTACTACTTGTATTTTTTATTTGAACTTTACCTTTTGTTACTATTTGAGCTAAATATGTTGTATCTATATTTTCTGGAACTTCTATAACTAGATTTCCTGTTTCTTCATTTAATCTTATATCATATTCCTCAGACTTCATTGCTGTAAGTCTTTTAGATATATTATCTTTTGCCTTTTTATAATTTTCCTTTTTTTGATCCTGTGTCAAAACAACTTTTGATTCATTATTTTCTGAATTATTTGATTCTTTTTGCTCTTCAGAATTATTTTCTGTTGTATTTTCTTGATTTTGTTTTTCTGCACTATTTTCCTGATTTTCATTTTCTTCGTTATTTTCAGAAGAATTTTCTTCTGATTTACTTTCCTCTTGTTGCTCTTCTTTTACAGAAAATGTCGCTACCTTTCTTTTACTAAAATCTTTTCCTAGAGAATACTCCTTTAACAAATTTTTTCCTTTGTATACACCTACAAATGATACCAAGGATACTAATACTACAACTAACATTGCTAATACAAGTTTTAATGTGTAATTTTTCTTCACTTTGTTTCCTCCTTTTTATCCTTTTAATAATAATTTTGTATCATTAATTATTAACTTAGTTATAATGTTCCTCATATTTTCAAATTTTATATTAAATTACTAAAAATATCAACCATATTTTAAAAAAATTATGATTTTATATTAATTCCAATTATACCTCCGATGCATCCTAATACTATAGCAATTAAAAACATTAATATAGATTTAAATCCCATAGAAAAATCCCAAATTATTATACTTGAAATTATATACATAAAAATCATATACATAATTGCAATTATTCCTCCTGTAAGAATTCCATATTTTTTACACTTTTTTGTTGCTATTGTTGTTCCTATTAAAATTGATACAGAAGAGATTACAATAATTATTGCATCAATATAACTTTCATTAAAATTAGTTTTTTCCAAAATAATAGAAAATATTAATATAAAAATAATTGATAATATAAATGAAATTGAAAATCCTAAAAAAATATTATTAAACTTCTTCATGGCTCTACTCCTTAACATATTATATAAATAAATTATTATATTATAAGGAAAAATAGAACATCATATTAAACAAAAAATGCAAATATTAAAAATATATAATATTTGCATTTTTGTTATATAATAGGATATTTTAACATATGTGTAATATTACTTATAAGTAAATTAAGTTATATTAAAAATAGGCATTTCCTATTATATAAAAGGCTACGCCAAAATATTAATCTTGAAAATCATATACATCTTTAAATTTTTCTTTAAATATAGCATAAACAGCTTGTAATGTTTTTTCATCTACACTTAAATACTCATCTAATTCGCCTTCTGTTTCTTGAACTTTTAATATAACAACTTCTTCATTTTCATTTTCTATTGGATATAAGACAACATAATTTTCGTTTTCTAGCTCTATTAAATCTAAAAATTCAAATTTAATTTCATTTCCATCTTCATCATTTAAAACAAACAAATTATCCTCATCTAAAATCATATCATTGTTATCAAAGTTATCCTCTTCTCCAAAAAAATCTTTACTCATTATTTATTCTCCTTTCAAATATTTTTCTTTCTTAAATATGTTTCTAAAATATATACTGCAGATATTGTATCAACAATATTCCTTTTTTTAAATTTATTCACATTCAAAAAATTCATTGTTTTATGTGCTTCAACTGTTGTTAATCTTTCATCAATTCGCTCTATTGGAATTTTCCCAAATTTACATTTTAGTTTATTTATAAACTTTTCAGTAACTTCAACCCTTTCCGCTTTTGATCCATTCATATTTAACGGTATTCCTATAACAATTGTATCAACATTATATTGATTTACTATTTCCTCTAATCTTTTTAATACTATTTTATCATTACCATTATAATGAATTGTTTCTAATCCTTGTGCTGTTATTCCTAATGGATCTGTTATTGAAATTCCAACTCTAGCATCACCATAATCAATTCCTAAAATTCTCATTATTCATCTATTCCTATATAAGATTTTACTAATTTTTCTAATAACTCATCTCTTTCAACTTCTCTTATTAAATTTCTAGCATTATTATGGCTAGTTATATATGTTGGATCTCCAGATAATATATATCCAACTATTTGATTTATAGGATTATATCCTTTTTCCTCTAAAGCCTTATAAACTTCTTTTAAAATTTCTTTTGTTTTAATATTTTTTTCTTTTTCTACATGAAAACTTACTGTTTCATCTGTCATAATAGACCTCCTTTTATAAACTTATAAACAAGTTATATCGCTCTCATTCGAATTTGTTGCTTTTAGATATTCTTCAAGATTTTTTACTATGCTTTCTAATGCAGTTTCTTTATAATAAGTTGTTGCTACAATATTTAATTTTGGTAAAACTACTTGTCCATTTAAACTTTCTCTTAAAGAGCCAATAGCTTTTATCCTTAATTGCTCTATAGAATTTTTCATATTTTCTAAAAATTTAGAAACACCTTCTAAATCGCTTCCAGAAAATACAATAGCAAATGTATCTTCATTATATTTTACAAAAATATATTCAGGTGAAAGACAACCTTTAATATATTCAGAAATTCTATTTAAAGCAGAATCAGAAGTTTTTTTACTTATTTTTTCTTCTATTTGTTTTAAGTTTATAATTTTAATTAATGATACTATAGATGTCTGATATTTGTCAATTGTTTTTCTAGAGTTTCCATATAAATATTCATATGTATTCAATCCAGTCACTTCATCTATTCTACTAATATTTTCCAATATTCTTTGATTTTTTACTATTTTAATTGCAGAAACAAGATTATTTTTTACTATATCTAGTATTATTGTATCAATATTATCAAATTCATGCGATTTATTACCTTCTATTAGCCAATATCCCATATAAATATTATCTACATATATTGGGAAAAAGATTGCTGATTTTGCTCTATCAAATTCCATATCTAAATATGGTAATTTCTCATTTTGACTTACTGTAATATATTTAGGAGTAGCATTATCAATGCTCTCCTTAAATATATCTTGTTCATGCAATAATTCAAACATTTTCCAGTGTTTTTCACCAACATTTGAAGCCTCAACTTTATACTTTGCTCCATCAAATATAACTATTGTTGAATACTTAATTTCATATTTTTCTATTAAAATCTCATTGATTTCATGCATTTTTTCATTAGTATCTATAAGTGTATTACCCATTACATTTATAAAGTCTTGTAGTATATTCAATGAATTTACTTTCTGATTAGTATTCTTCATTTTTTTAAGTTTTTCATTCACTTTCATATATCTAAAAAACAATAATATAACTATACATAATAACATTATAGAAAGAATTGCTAATATTATAAATCCCGCGTTCAAAAAATCACCTCATTACGTCTATAATTATTTTGATTTATATTTTTTTCCATTGATTGGATATACTGATTTCGCCAATTTATTTAGACTATTTAATAGATTTTTTGAATATCCTCTTATTGATAATTTGCATCTAATTATCTCATCTAAATATTTACAATAATTTTTTTCTTCAAATGGTACCAAGAAATATTCAACTTTATTTCTATCAAATAAATCTAATTGATATGTTGTATCTGGAGAATTATAAACTGAAATTGCAGCAACTATAGCTTTTTCATTTATAGAGCTTACATTAACATATTTATTAATTACAATTTTCATTTTATCTTCATATTCAATTTTATTCATTTGTAATTTTTTTATAAATCCAGTTAATGTTTGTATTGTCAATATATCAAGAGATTGAACAAAATAGATTTCTTGACTTATATTAAAATATTCAAGATTTGTATCAAAATCACAATCTAATAAGATTAAAGAATAATTATTTAATAGTGTATTCATAGCCATATCTTTATTCTCAATTTCTTCATCAGAATTTGGCAAAGATGTATAAACTGTTAAATTTTTGTTTACCTTGATTCCATCAGCAATTCCACTTTTTAGCTTTTCAAAACAAGAATAAGCGATACTTCTCAAATTTTCTTCATTCTCAGTATATATATAGTAAGAATTTTTATTCTTGGTTAAATCAACTATTGCAGTTTTTACTCCTTGCTCTGAAAGCATATGTGCAATATTGTTAATTAAAAATGAATTACCACTATTACGAGATCCAACAAAAGATACTATTTTTTGGTTATCTCCTATTTTTATTTTTCTTTCTAATGATTTTTTATTATCTGACTTATTATTCATCTTAGACTTATTAGTATTATCTTCATTATTAATCTCTTTTAATTGTTTTGATATATCGAAATTAGGAATATAATTTTTATTTTTTATACCACTAGTTGAATCATTAATTTCATTAGAGCTTAAATCTTTATCTTTTATTTTCAATGAATCCTCATCTAAATTTATAATGTCATTATCTTCTGACTTTTCTTCATCATCTAAATCCATTATGTCATCATCTTCTGACTCTTCTTCATCATCTAAATCCATTATGTCATTATCTTCTGACTCTTCTTCATCATCTAAATCCATTATGTCAT
>CAKPRA010000003.1 GCA_934180065.1 uncultured Clostridia bacterium
TTTATTGTAGTTTCAATATTAGTATGTCCCATTAATCTCTGAAGAACAGGCAAATCTACACCAGCCTCAATACATCTTGTTGCGAATGTATGTCTTAACATATGTGTATTTACAGATTTTGTTATTCCTGCATTTTTACATATTCTTTTAAATGCAGAATTTATTGTATTATCTTCATAAAGTTTTTTATTCTCTTGACAAAATAATACTTTATTTTTATTTTCAATTTTATTATTTAAAGAATCTTTTATAATATCTTCTGTTAATTCAGTTATTTCAAGATTTCTTTTTCCATTTTTAGTTTTAGTTGGACCAATAATTGTTTTCTTGTTTCTATCTTTTGTTAATGTTCTGCTTATTGAAAGCATTTTGTTTTCTAAATTAATATCTTCATCATAATTTAATGCTAATGCCTCGCCAATTCTTATTCCTGTGTATAAACAAAGTAGAATTATATTTTTGTGCTTACAATTATGTTTTGCTAAATAATTTTCTAATTGTGTTTGCTCTGAAAGAGTTAATGCTACAACATCTTTATCTTCTTTTAAACTTTTAGGTCTTTCGATTTTGTTTATACCTTCAAAGAAATTGGTTGATATGTATAAATTGTGATTTGCATATTCAAATACATATTTTAACATTCTATAATCTTTCTTTATTGTGGAATTAGATTTTATTCGTTCATCTTGCAGAAAGTTTTCAATTTGTTCTTTAGTAACTTTTTTAATAGGAATGTTAGCAAATTTACATTTCTTAATTCTTTCAAGTGTAGACATATTTGTGTTGTAAGCATTTGCTTTTGTTTTTCCCATTCTGTATTTTGAATCTTCAATTTCTTGAGCAAGTATTGCAATTGTTTTTTCAGTACTTTTTATATTAATTGGTTTACCTGCTTTTTTCATATCTAGCTTATATTTATACATTTTGTCTAATGCTTCGTCTTCTGTTATTGCAGTAAATGTTTTACGAATTAGTTCTCCTGTTTCAACATCTTTTCCAATTGTTAAAGTCGCTTTACTTTGTTTATGAATGTAGAATTTATCGCATTTTTCTGCATTTGAACAATTTTTACATTTATCGCATTTGTTCATTTCTTTTTTGTTTTTTCTATTTTTACAAATAGATCTGTCTTTACATTTTTTACAAATAGGACACATTGGCAAATCTGAATCTTTTTTCTCTGCTTTTATTATGTATGTTCCTACTGTAAATCCCTTTGTACTCATATTTTTCCTCACTTTCTTTGAAAATTTGAGGAAATACCTTGCCCATTTTAAGCTTTAGGTGTATAATAATTTTACAATATATTTTGAACAGGGTATTTCCTGTTTATTTAGAAGATTTAAACGTTCCAGATTTAAGTCTTCTTTCTTTTTATTTTACACCAATTCTTTTTTGACTTAGATATTCATCTAAACAATCTGCTTTAATCCAAAATTTTCTTCCAATTTTGATACTTGGAAATTCTTCTGAATTAAATAATTTTAAGCACTTTTGTTTTCCAATATGTAATAAATTACATACATCATCTGTAGAATATAGTTTTATTTCGAATGCTTGCATAAAATTTTCCTCCTTTCAATTGACTTTTTTTATACAATGTTGTAATATAGAATTGTGTTAAATTTTTAAAACAATTTTAAATTGCAATTTGATTATATAATCAATTTATAGAAATGTCAATAGCAATCTAAAATATTTTTAAAAATTTCACACTAGGAGGATAAAATGAATGATATAAGTAATAAGAATAGTAATTATGCATTAAGAATTTGGTTTGATTCTTCTGCAAAACAAGAATATTATCAAACAAGATTATTAAATATAGGCAATATTTACAAGATTTCTTCAAATACCAAATCATTGTATGATACAATTAAAAGAAATAAAAATAAAAACTTAAAAACATATAAACTAAAAGAACAAACAATATCTTCTTTCTTTAATGAAAAGCCATATAAAGAAAAAATCGGTGCTTGTTTAATTGCATTTTTAAATGCAGACTTTACTGACTTTTATAAGGCGTATACTAATTTCTTTGGAATATATGGTCATGACTTTTTATACAATTATTCAGAATATGAATTATTTGAAGAGAAATTTGAAACAGAAAAAGAAGCATTAAATACGTTAAAATCTATGTTTGAAAGAGGAATTGATGAGTTAGTTGAAATGCAAAATAATTTTAGAAATGCTGTAGAATTTATATTTGATTTAAATGAAGATAAAGAATTTAGTGAATATAGTTATGAAACTAAATTTTTAGTTTGCATGACAAATGACAAATATGGTTTTATTAAATGTGCTAATGATATAGACATTGAAAGTAATTTAATGAATTACGAAGCAACACAATTTGCTAATTCAAACAAGTCTATTAAAGATATTGAAAAAATGGGACTTTCTATACATTTGAGTAATAAATATTTAGTAAATAGTTTAGATACACTTATGTATATAATATTACACGAAATTGTTTCAAATAACTACATTGTTAAAAAATGCCAAATATGTGGTAAATATTTTATACCTAACAAATCTAATGAAATTTATTGTGAATTTTTAAATGAAGAAAATAATACAATTTGCAGAAATGTTGGAGCTTTCCAAATGTATAAACAAAATTTAGAAAATACCCCAGCTTTATTGGAATATAGAAGAACTTACAATAGAAAGAGTAATGAAGTTTCAAGAGATAAAGAAAATGTAAAATTAAAAGAAGATTTTAAAGAGTGGAGAAAAAGAGCTCAAGAAAAAATTAAAGAATTTAAACAAAATAAAATTACAGAAGATGATTTAAATAAATGGATGGCTGAAAATAAATAAAAAGTGGGTGATTACAATTAAAAGACTTAATATATTTATAGATGAGAGTGGAGATTTTGGTTTTACAAAAGGAAGTTCAGAACTATATGGTGTTTCATTTACAATACACGAAAGTAATAACTCTATAACAAATGATTTATTATATTTAAATGAAAGATTAAAAAAAGCTAAATTTGATAAAATGATACATATGGCAGATTTAATAGCTAAAAGAGGAGATTATGCTAATTTTAATTTACAACAACGTAAAGATATTTTTTGGTCAATATTTTACTTTTCTAAAAGAGTAAAAGTAAAAATACATACTATTATTGTTGATAAAAGATTTAAGAATAATAAAATTCAATTAAATAGAGAGTTAGCAACGGAACTTAATAATTTCTTCAATGATATATCAGATTATATGAATGAATTTGATAAAGTTGTAGTTTATTATGATAATGGACAAGAAGCATTGGGAGCAATTATTGATACTTTATTAATAAATAAAACTAATGTTGAAAGAAGAATAGAATTTGATCATAAGGAAAAAAGGTTGTTTCAAGTATCTGATATGTTAACTTTTGTAGATAAAATAGTTTACAAACATAATAACAATATGGAATTAACAAAAGCAGAAAAATATTTCTTTAGTGTAAAGGATATTTTGAATATTATAAGATTTTTAAAACCCAAAAGATGGAAAAATTAAAAAGCTATTCGTAATGAATAGCTTTTTTGCGACGCTCAGCGTCTACACGGGTTTGGTCCTTGTGAGACCAATATTTATTGCTAATGACTACCATTAACAAGGGTCAGGTCCTAATCTAGTAAACTATTTCAGACCAAGTAAATAATATTATTTATAATATATATTATTCTTCCTGATAGATAAATTATACACTATTTTTTGAGATTTGTATATAATTTTAAAAAAAATTTTGAAAATAATTGAAAAAACTTTTTTATTGATGATATAATATATTGGGATTTTTGTATTAATTATTATAGAGGTGATTTATAGATATATGAATATTAATGATGCAAAAAAAACGATGCAAAAAGCTGTTGAAAATATAGTTTTTATTGGAATAGAAAAACGGATATTTTCAAGCTGAAAAAAAAGAGGGACTTATTACAAAACTTATAAATGTTTTGAAAAATGGTGTTGAATATGACATCAATGGTAAAGCAGTTTATGGTGTATATGTATCTGGTCAAAAAAAATTATATTTCAATGCTAAAGTATATAAAGATGAAGAAGAAGCTATAATTTATATGTTGCACGAAATGAAACATGCTTTAGATGATAATGAAAAAAGTATAGGATTTGATTCCAAAACATCTAATATGGGTGTTGGTGGCAATGAAGGGGCAACTCAAAGATTTGCAACAGATATGGCTGAAGCAATATTGAATATTCAGATTCCAGAAACCTTACATAGTTCATTAGGTATACAAATAAATACAAATTTAGATGAATATCAAATTGAAGATAAACTAAACGAATTATTTTGTAAAGCAATCGGAGTAAGCAGAGCAGATTTTTTACAAGCACAAAATGAAGAGAGCAAAGAAGCTTTTAATAGAATGATAGATAAATTTAATAGATATGCTAGTTACGAAGATTTTAGAAAAGCTTTAGATGGTATTTATAATATTCAAGAAGAAACATGGATTGACGAAAACGGAAATTTGCTTGAAGATGAAGCTAAACCTACACAAGAACAGACGGATAGAGCAAAAGCATTGATAAAAATATGCGAAACTCAAATTGTTCAATATATTCAAAGGACGGATATAAAGAAATTAGAAGAATTAAAGGAGGATTTTATTATGCCAATGAATGAATATGGTGAAATAGTGAGAAATACGAGTGACTCACAAAATGAAAATACAAATCAAATAATAGACAGAAATATGAATGATAAGGAAATGCTATATCAAGAAGATTACTTAAAATATCAAGAATTTCTTAGGAATGGAATAGACTTGGGAGATAGTGAATTAGTTTTTATATCTGGACTAGGTGGATTATCTTTTGATAAAGTTTTTGAAGGAGATACAACTATAAAAGATTTATTAGAAAATGCTGAAGAACCTTTTACAGAAAAAATATATGTACGTTCAGGTAATACATATAAAGTTGCTGAAATTTCATTTGATATTAATGGAACAGTTAAACTTGGAGATTTTGAAAATATTGAGTCATTAGATGATATTTTAGAACATATAGAACATTCAGAAGTAATTGGAAATGCTCCAGAATATATTAGAATTTTACAATTACAAGGGAAAGATGAGAAGGTTCAAGAAATTCAAGCAAAATATGAATACTATCAACAAAATGAAAGTAGAATTGATGAAATTAGACAATCATTTGGTCAAAAAAGTTCTCAATTATCCGAAATAGAGATGTTAATGGAACAAATGAGAAATGGAGATATTCAGCATGATACTTTTGAGCTAGATACCATAGATGGTGATAATCTATATAAAGTCAATCCAGATGGTAGCATTATTTTACAAGAAGATTTAAAAGAAATGTCAGAAGATCCTAAGAGTATTGAAGCAAGAAAAAAAGTACTTGATGATTTAATTAATGCACAATCTAATGATTTGGAGCAAGAAAATCAAAAAGAACAAGGAGAATAATGATGGTTACTAAAGAATTAAGTGAAGCAGCAGTTGAATTCAACTGTATATTAAGCAATGCTTCACCAGAGATTATAAAAAAAATACCTAAAAGTTTTATTAATTTTATGAAAAATATTGCTTCAACAACTTATAAATTTGATTATGATAAAAGTAAAAAATTGAATGAACAAACTTTTAAACCTGAAACGAGAGGTTTAATTTCTTTAGTATATTCTGATTATATTTGCAATGATAAGGAGAAAGAAGAATATATTAATAAATGTCAAAATCATTTAAAAATAAAGGAGCAAGAAGCAAGAGAAAAGTATAATCCTGACAAATTATTTAAAAACTCAAAAATAAAAACACAAAATATTGAAAATACAATTGTTACAGAAGAAACAGCAATTGTCGAATATAAAGAAAAAAGTTTCATACAAAAAATATTTAATAAAATTAGAAAGTTATTCAAAAAAAGTTAAAAAATACGGAATGTTCTATCTAAAGTGCATTCCGTATTTTGGTCTAGTCTATTATTCCAATTCTTTTGAAATAATAATAAGCATCCATACCACCTTTAAAATAAATCTCTTTTTCCAAAACATCTTGTAAACTGGTATACAAAACAATAACTTTAGATAAATCTTTACATTCACCTGCACTTAATCCATTTTCTAACTGTGTTTCATCAAGTAGTTTTTGAATATTCCAGTTTTTATCCATAATTTTATGAATTTTATCTTTAATCTCTTTATATTTATTATTATGTATCGTTAGATATTGTCTTGCATCTTCAATACTTTCGTAAAAGTCATCATTATATTCTTCAATAAATGGTTTTAATTTTTCTATATTATCCATTTCAATACCTCCTAGTATATATCAAAATCTATTTCATCTTCATAATCTTGTTCAAATTGGTGTATATTGAGTTCTTTCTCAAAATCAATATTAGAATATGTTTCTTTGTTGAATTCTCGTATAAGGTCGTCCTCGCAAGGATATGAAAACTTATTACATAGCCATTTCATAAACTTTTTAATATTTGTCTTAAATTTATTAATAATTTTATTTAACCTACTATTTTCATATTCTAAATCATCAAGTTTCCTTTTATATTTTGTTTCTATATCTTTTATTTTATTTTCATATTCTTCATCAATGGCTTTTGCTGTTTTTTCAACCTCCTGTTGAAACATACTTAAATTAAATCTTAAATTTCTTTTTTCTGTTTCTAAATTTAATTTTTCTTTTTCGTATTTTTCCGCAACATCTATTATTTTAGTTTGTTTAGATAATTCTTTATGCAGTTCTTTTATTAACTTATTTTGAGGTTTTATAATTTGTTCCTCAATTATTTTATCTCTATTCAAAACAAGTTTTTTTATATCTTGTAATTCTGGTGTGTCTGGTAATTCTAATGTTGTAGTTTTTAAAATTTCTTTTGTTTTTGCATAATTAGTTACTTTCTTAAACTCTTCAACAGATAAATTTTTTCTATTTGTTTCTTCAACATACAAGCCTCTTTCTAAATCAAATCCTTTGCTTTTAACATATTCAAAATACGAATCTTGTAATTTTCTATAACTATCTCTACCTTTCCAAAAATCTCTTGCACAGATTTTTTTTATTGGTTTATTTTCTTTATCTTTTGTATGAACTATTGGAACAAACATCAAATGCAAATGTGGTGTTCCTTCATCTAAATGAACTACAGCAGATACAATATTTTCTTCACCAAGATTTTTATAATTGCAGATAAATTTGTAACATTCATTAAAGTATCTTTTTGTTTCTTGTTTTCCAATTCTATTAAAAAATTCTTGGTCGGATGTAAATATCATTTGGCACATTATAATACTATTTTCTCTTAAATAACCTGCTAAATTTTGTTCTTTTCTTAATTTATCAAATTCTTTTGTATAAGTGTAATTGTTTTTCTTTATGTAATAATTTAAATGTGTTTTAGTTGGATCAATATCTTTATTTGTATGACATTTTGCTTTTCTATCATTGTGGGTGCATTTACCATTTACCTCAGCTCGTGTTAATTTCTCGTTTCTTACTATGGCATAACTCATAGCTCCGAAGTTCTTTCTTGCACTGGAACAAATTTATTTGTCTAACACACTAGACAAAGCAAGTTTGTCTGTGTGCCCTACGGGGTTTATTCCTAATAATTCCTAAAGCAATTATTAGGCTATAATTTGCCATATCTTTTGCTATAACAAATTATAGTGAAGTTGCAGTTTAAAGCATGTGCTTGCAACTTCATATCAGAGTCATTTCTTATACTGTATCATTTAGTGTGTCTAAGTTAGCGTATAAGAAATCAAGTGAGCCAGCAGGGTATTCTCTTTCATTTAGTTTAATGGTATCAGAATTTTTTGCTATTTTATTTATATTGGTATTTCCCAAATTATTGTATAAGCAAATTATCAAATAATTTTTAGCATTTTGTATGTTAGGTATATTTTTCAATATATCTAATAACTGTACTAAATTATCTTTAACTATCATTTTAAGTTTATCTAAAATTTTAAAATGGTTAACTGTTATATTTCCAACTTTTAAATTATCTTTATAATAAAGAGCATCAATTACATCTTCTAAAATTAAAATTTCATCTTTTGTAAATTCATTCAATTTACATTTTTCTTTTATCTCTAAAAGTTCATCATCACTTTTAGGATTGATAGAATCAGTATTGATTATATTAGGTTTGATATTATTAGGATTGATTTCTCGTAAATTTTCCTCCTCCAGAATCGTATTTTTTACTTTTCTAAAATCGGAAATTTTACATGTATTTAATGGCATTTTTTCCGTTTCTGATTTATCAATTTTTTCATCTTCTTGATTTTCATGTTGTATTTTACCAACATATATTAAATTTGGTTTTCCCAAACCCTGTCTTTTTTCTTCAATTAATTTTACTTCTGTTAATTGTTTAAAAGCTTTTGTTACTGTTTTATCAGATAAACATAATTTTTCTTGTACTTCCTCTCTAGTAAATATTAAATATACTTTATTTTCTTTATCTATCCAATGATTTTTTTGAGATAATGATAATCTATCTAATAAAAACGCATATAAGATTTTACTATCTGAATTTAATTTTTCTTTGTATAATTGATTAACAAATAATTCCTGTGGTATTTGATAATAATTATTTTCTAATATTTCATTTTGCTTATAATAATTTATTTCGTTCATCTTATATCCTTTCCGATGAAAAAGCTTATACAGTACTATGAAATTTTTTAGAACATTTTAAAACATTATTTTTGAATGTAAAAATTTTTTAAAACATAAATTTTAGAACAAAACTATCAGTTTATATAGAATTTTTTAGAACTGCATAGAAAAAGAGTATTAACCAAAATCCATTGATTAATACCCTTTCAGACTTTTGCAATTTTCTTTGGTTTTATGAAAATTGCTTAAATATGGTCGAGGTGACAGGGATCGAACCTGCGACCTCATGGTCCCAAACCACGCGCGCTACCAACTGCGCTACACCTCGAAATATTGCATACTTAAAAAGTACTTATTTAATATAACACATTATTTTATAAATTTCAAGCATTTTTTATAACAAATTTAAAAAAATAATCTAGAAATATAAAATTATATTCTAGATTATTTTTCATTAATCATTACTATCTTCTAAAATAAGTCCAAAACCAGTTGCAATTGGTCTTGTTTTATGAGCTCCTGTACTATCAATTGGATCATTTATAACTTTGTAATTTTCAACCATAACGCTTGAAGTTCCGCCATCTAAAGCAGAAGCATTATAAGCACCATATCTTTTCATTATCTCAATTAAGTCATCCATATCAGCTCCAGGTTTTTTAAGTTGTCTTCCATCAACAACTAACATCAAAACAATCCCATCTTTACGTTGACCAATAGCTGTTCTAGGAGCCGTTCCCCAACCGCCATTACCAACAACCTTAGAAGTTTCGCCATTAATAATTAAAAATGGCCCACATGTAACAGCATCTCTTATATTTTTCTTTTCAGCTTCTGCTGCTGTCATTCTACCTAATACTAATTTGTTATCTGTATCAAATCCAATTAATCCTCCAGCTCCGCCATAAGATTTATTTGTAATTCTTTTTCCTCTAGCATATGTTAATCCAAGTGGACTTCCACCTGTACTATTATGATTTAGGTCTTCAAATCCGCCTCCGTTTATAGCCAAAACAGCTTTGCTATTTTGAGCCATTGTAGTCACATATTGACCAGATACGTTTAATTTAGATGTAACTAATGTATGTATTTTTGAAGCATCATAAACAACTGCTAAATATCCTGAATATCCTTTACCTTCTATATCTATAATCTTATATTCTGGATGATTTTTATCTCTTTCTAATACAGCTCTTTCATATTCGTTAGCATATGTTTTAACTTCCTCATCAATCTTATTTTGATCAACAATTGATATTTGAGATGTATCTGTAACTCCGCTAACTTCAATTACCTTATTTTTATCTAAAACTTCATTTATTGTTTCTGCACTATAAAACCATGTTGCCAAATATTGGTGATGCATTGTTGTCATAGCAGATGTTATATACCATGATCTAAAACTTGATATTGGTCCATATAATAAAAATAGGCCCGATGCAACTCCCAAAACAAATAAGCTAATTAATGCTTTTAAAATTTTTTTTGCTTTTCCTTTTTTCTTTTTATTAGTTTTATTTTGATGTATTGCTCTTTTCTCTGAATCATCAAAATTAATGTTTTTAACTTCTTTTTCTACTGTTTTCATTTATCTTCGTATAATATAAATAATTATACTCTCCTTTCTACATAATTTTTAATATTCTTTACATATATATTTTATAAATTTTTGTATAATATTGCAATACTTATAATATATTTTACAACAATTTCTTTTAATTTCTAATTCAAACTTTCCTATTATAGAACAAAAGCGGACATTAATAACATTTGCTCTGTTTAAAACATTTTTAAGTCCGCGTCTTTGTTCGCGCGCCAAAATTACGCAGTAATTTTGTGTGCAATGTTTTGGCGCAGCCTTTTTATATAATAGGAAATATCTATTCTTAATATAGTATATAGTTTCAGTATTACTCATAAGTAAAATTGTACTTATATATTGAACTTTCCTATTATAGAACAAAAGCGGACATTAATAACATTTGCTCTGTTTAAAACATTTTTAAGTCCGCGTTTTTGTTCGCGCGCCAAAATTACGCAGTAATTTTGTGTGCAATGTTTTGGCGCAACCTTTTTATATAATAGGAAATATCTATTCTTAATATAGTATATAGTTTCAATATTACTCATAAGTAAAAATGTACTTATATGCTAAACTTTCCTATTATAAAAAAAGCATATTATCTCTATGATTAAGAAATAATATGCTTATTTTATTTATACTGTATAATTATCAAAATGTTTCCTATGATATAAAAAATGTTTTATATGTTTCAAAAGCAGAATATACATCAAATTTACTTGTTACCTCATATGGTGCATGCATTGACAATACTGGAACACCACAATCAATTACATCCATTCCTTTATTTGCTAATATATATGCGATTGTACCACCGCCACCTAAATCAACTTTTCCAAGCTCTGCAATTTGATATGCTATGTTATTGCTTTCTAACATATTTCTAATATATGCCACAAATTCAGCATTTGCATCAGAAGATCCACTTTTTCCTCTTCCACCTGTATATTTATTTAAACCAACACCTCTACCTAAATAAGATGCATTATTTTTTTCTGCAACTGAAGCAAATGTTGGGTCAAAACCTGCGTCAACATCTGCTGATAACATCTTAGAATTACAAAATACCTTATCTAATAAATTTGGTCTATTAACTCCTAATTTGTTTAGTATTTCTGAAATAAATGTATCAAATACATGTGATTCCATTCCTGTATTTCCCATACTTCCAATTTCTTCTTTATCTGATATTAAACATACAGCTGTTGTCTTAGGATTATGAACATTCATAAGAGCTGATAATGAAGTATATACACATATTTTATCATCTTGCCCATATGCTGCGACCATACTTCTATCAAATCCCAAACTTCTAGCTTTAAATGCTGGAACAATTTCAAGCTCAGCACTTAAAAAGTCTGCTTCATCAATACCATATTTTTGATTTAATAAACTTAATATATTTAATTTAACTTTTTCACTAACATCTTTATCATTATATGGAATGCTTCCAATTAATAAATTTAGTTCCTCTCCACGTACTCCTTCTGACAATTTTCTTTGCATTTGCTCTTGAGCTAAATGTGGTAATAAATCAGTTATAACAAAAACAGGATCTGCTTCGTTTTCACCAATATTTACTTCAACTTTTTCTCCGCTCTTTTTAACTATAACACCATGTAAAGCAAGAGGAATTGTAGTCCATTGGTATTTTTTTATTCCTCCATAATATTGAGTTTTAAAAAATGCAAAACCATCATCTTCATATAATGGATTTGGTTTTAAATCTAATCGTGGTGAATCAGCATGAGCTCCCACGACATTAATACCATTTTCAATATTTTCGTACCCAATTACAGCTAAATACATACTTTTTTCTCTATTTATATAATATACCTTATCTCCAGGTTTTAAATATTCTACATTTTTTATATCTACAAATCCGTTTGTATCTGCAATGTATTTTGATTCTTTTATTATTTCTCTTTCTGTTTTTCCGTTATTTAAGAAATTCATATATGCATCACAATAATTATAAATTTCTTTTTTCTTCTCCTCATTTAAATTTTCCCAACCTGTTTTCTTATTATTAAATAATTTTTTTTGCAAATCTGTACCTTCTGACATATATTCTCTCCTTTCATTTTTTAATTTACGTTCTAATTATATCATTAAAAACATAGTTTTCAATATACTTATATTATTAAATTTTATTTTATATTTATTCTTTACAGAAACAGTTTTTTGTAGTTTAATAGTATATATTATAAAATAAATGGAGATAGTTATGAAAAATTTAGAAAAAAGTTCACAAATGGAGAAAAAAGCTATAAAAGATGCTGAAAAAATTATAGCACATGCAAATAATAAAATAAGCACTGTAAAAAATGCTTCGTATTCAAATACTAATAAGGGCACTGAAAAAAATATGTCATCTGCCAAAGCCGAAAAAAACAAAGAAAAAGTAACACCTGCAACTCAAATAGTACAAAAAAATAAAACTATAAATTCGGACCAACAAAATAAAATTAGTGATATGAAAAAAATTGACCAAAAAAATTCTCAAAAAGAAACAAGTAAAACACAATTATCTTTACCTAAAAATAATACAAAAAAAATAATTATTATTTCAGTAATTACTTTTTTTATTTTAGTATTGCTAGTTTTATCCGTAATTTTTGGAATTATAACATCTAACTCAGACAAGATTATTTCTGGAATATCTATAGACGGAATTGATGTTTCAAATTTGACAAAATCTGAAGCTTTAGACAAATTAAATACACAATTATCAAATAAATTTGATAGAGAAATTACTTTAAAACATGGAGATTACACAACTAAACTAAACATTAATACATTAGGCGCAAATTATGAGTTAGAAAATTCAATATCTTCAGCTTATAATTTAGGAAGATCTGAATCTAATATATTTGCAAATAATTTTAAAATAATTTCTACATTTTTAAAGAAAAATAATATAACTTCTGAAATTTCTTATAAAGATAATTTGTTAGATGAAAAAATAGCAATTATTAATAACGAGTTACCAGACAGAGTTGTTAATAGTAATTACAAAATAGAAAATAATAATCTAATTATAGAAAATAGCACTGATGGATATAAAATAAATGATAATGCTTTGAAAAGCACTATATATTCTGCAATTATCAATAATGAATCATCTATTGAAATTCCTGTAGAAGAATATCATGCAGATAAAGTTGATATTGATGCAATATATAAAGAAGTTTATAAAAGTCCAAAAGACGCAACATATACTACAAATCCTTATGAAATTCATAAAGAAGAAAATGGTTTAGATTTTGCAATTACATTAGATAAAGCTAAAGAAATGATAAATCAAAAACAAGATACATATACAATACCTTTAAAAACATTGACTCCTAAAGTTACTGTAAAAACTTTACCGCAAGAAGCCTTTCCAGATTTGCTTGCTACGTATTCAACATCTTTTGCTACATCAAATTATAACCGTTCAACTAATATATCTTTAGCAACACAAGCCGTTAATGGATATGTTTTGATGCCTGGAGAAACATTCTCATATAATACAACAGTAGGTCAAAGAACAGCAGCAAGAGGCTATAAGGAAGCTGGAGTATATGTTAACGGAGCAGTTACAACAGGTATAGGCGGAGGAATTTGTCAAGTTTCTTCAACACTATATAATGCAGTATTACGTTGTAATTTAGAAATAGTTGATAGATCAAATCATACATTTGAACCATCATATGTTCCCGCAGGATTAGATGCTACAGTTTCTTGGCAGTCACCAGATTTTAAGTTTAAAAATAACAGAAATTATCCTATAAAAATATCTGCATCTTCTGCAGGAAAACAAATAGTATTTAATATATACGGTTTAAAAACATCAGATGACTATGAAGTTAAATTAGTATCTTCAAAAATCGCTACAATACCATTCTCAACAGAATATAAAGATGATAACTCATTACCAGCAGGAACAACAAAAGTTCTTCAAGGTGGTTCAAATGGTTGTAAAACACAAACATATAAGATTTTATATAAAAATGGAACTGAAGTATCTAGAACTTTAATAAATTCAGATACATATAAACCTCATAATCAAGTAGTTGCAAGAGGAACAAAAGTAGTTCAAACACCAAGTGTAGAGCCAACAACACCAACAGAGCCTTCAACATCATCTGATTCATCTGTAACAATAACAGATGTACCTGCTGAATAATATTTTATTTATAAAAATTAATAATAAGTGCAACCTTATATTTTGAGCTTAATTATAAATATCATAAAAAGTCCTATAAACTTACTTCTCATAGTATTGTTTATAGGACTTTAAAAATATTATTTAATTATACTTAAATATTTATTTGTTTTGATTTAAATATATATCATACGCACCTTCTATCGTTGTATTTGCTGGTAAATTATCTGATTGAATAGCATATGCTTCAATATTTATTTGTTGATTTTCATCTGCTACCAATTGATTTTCTATTATATTTGCAAACTTTACATTATCAAATAATGTAGTTGTTGTTGCTTGTGGAGCAACCTTTTCATTATAATAATATACATATGTATATGACTCAACTTCTGTTGAATCTGCTTTTGTATTTGTTTTTCTTTGTGATGTTATTTCTTTCCAATTTGCACTTGGTGTATATGTAAATAATTGTGTAACCTTAGCCTGTCCATTATTTTCTAATGTTCCATCTTCTTGTGCTATTATCACATTTTTTGCTGGAACTGTAACTTTTAAATATATATATGCATCATTTTTTCCAACATTTTTTACTTGTGGATCTTTTTCAATTGTGGCATTTGGAACAATATTTTCTGCATAATCTGGAATTCCATTATTATCTGCATCTGTGGCAGAATCCCATTTTGGTTCTTGTAATTCAATCTTTACCTTTCCAACTGTGAACTTATTAGATGCCATATCTGTATCTGTTAAATAAGCAAAAATTCCACTTACACCTACTATTCCAATTATTGATGCTGTACATAAAATCATTTTAACTTTTTTATTCATATTAAAATTCATTCCTTTCTCGCTTCGCTCAAAGGCACACATAGCTATGAAAGTTTTTTATTTCTCTCAAACTATCACATTCCTTATATATATTTATAGTATTTTAAGTCTACTATATAAGACTATAACCTTAAATATTATGGTGTATTTTAAATTCAATATAAATAACCTTTATATTTTATTCTTTTTTATTTTTATTAATTTCTAATTTATCTTTTGTTTGCTTTTTATTTTTTATAAATAAAATTATTACCACTATTACACAAATTACTAACAAAACTATTAAATATATTATATTATCACCTGTTTTTACAATATCAAATATTTTCTCAATTGAATTCTTATCTTCTGATTTATTGTCATTTTCTTTTTGTTCATTATCATTTTCTTTTTGCTCATTATCATTATTTGTATTTTCTGAATCTTTTGTTTTGTTTACTGCAAATACCCATTTTACCTTTGTTGTTGACAATGTATAGTCATTTCTTAAATCTGTTGGAACTTCTAATTTAAATTTAAATTTCCCATCAAAATTCTTTGTATATTTGCCTAATGAAACATAATTATTCATTAGCTCTGCTCCTAAATTTCCATCATATAAAACTTTTTCATCAGAATTTTTAGAATTTTTTATTGATATTTTTAATTTGATTTTTTGTAATAAAGAATAATCTATATCATCATAATATTCTGTTTTATCAAGTGGCTCTGTCTTAAAAAATACTTCAATTTCACTATTTGTTGTATTTTTTATATATGCCACATCTTCTTTCGTATCTCCTGGTAATAACTCATCTAAATTCAAAAAGAAGTCATTTGGAGCTGCTATAAGACCTTCTTCTCCATTGTATTCAACTACATTTGCTTGTACATTTATTGGATAAAACATCAATAAAATTAAAATCATTGTAATTATTATTTTCATTACTTTGCTTATTTTAGCTAAGTTATATACTTCTCTATTATTTAATTTATCGCTTGCTTTTATTACTTTTAGCATGCTCCTTCCTCCTTCTGTTTACTCCATTTTAATTGTTATATTTTATGTGATTAGGATATATACATTTTTGTATATCACTTGCTGTTATTCCTGGCCATGGCTCTGTGCTATCTTGAGCAAAATTTGGCGTAAAGTTTTTACTTTGTATAGCTTCTGCTGTTACATCAATACTTATTTCTTCAAGTGACCAATCATTATCTAAATCACTTGGAATGGTTACTTGTGTAAACAATGTTACTGGATTTGCACTTTCTGTTAATATTGTTTTATAGTAAAAATATCCATCATTTGCACAATAATACCAATTTGTTGTATCCACATTTAAATTATTTATTGTTAACATTTTAGAATTATTATTTAAATTTTCATCTCTACATTTAATCTCAACCTTTGCTCTTATGTAACAATCAACAGCTCCTTGTACACAACTTATTTCTGGTATTTTACTTATTGTTTCTCCTGGTAATACATTTTGCTTGTCCTGCCATTCAACTTTATTACCTGTTGAATCAATTGTATATTCCTTTAAATCTATGTCTACAATTCCCATCTTTGCGTGGTTTGTAACTGTTGCTGTATCTGTAAAATATGCCATTATTCCAGATATTCCTATTATTGCTAATATACTTATTATTGCTAGAATTGATTTCTTTGTATTTCTTATTTCTTTCATAAGTTCACCTCCTTCGAATTAGATTTTATGGTTTATTGCATATTACTTAGTATATGTGACAGTGGTCTTTGTGAAATACTCATTATCTGAGCCAACTTTAATTGCTTTAAACTGCTCTTCTGTACCATTGAAAGTTATGCTTGTTAATCTATAACAGTTTTTAAATGCAGAATTTCCTATGCTTGTTACACTTTCTGGGATTGTTATATTTTTTAAGCTACTACAATAGTAAAATGTATAATTTTCTATACTTGTTACTCCTTCTGGTATTGTTATATTTGTTAAGCTTCTACATTCATTAAATGCAGAACTTCCTATGCTTGTTACACTTTCTGGGATTGTTATATTTGTTAAGCTACTACATTCACAAAATGCACTACCTTCTATGCTTGTTACACTTTCTGGGATTGTTATATTTGTTAAGCTACTACATTCCCTAAACGCACCAAAACCTATGCTTGTTACACTTTCTGGGATTGTTATATTTTTTAAGCTACTACATTCACCAAATGCATCACTTCCTATGCTTGTTACACTTTCTGGGATTATATATTCTGTACCATTCTTTTTAGCGGGATATCGTATCAATGTGGTTACTTCTTTATTATACAAGACTCCATTAAATGAACAATAATTCATGTTATTTTCTGATACATCTATGCTTGTTAAGCTATTACATTTTATAAATGCATCAGTTCCTATGCTTGTTACACGTTCTGGTATTGTTATATTTGTTAATCTCCAACAATACTCAAATGCATAATTTCCTATGCTTGTTAAACTTTCTGGTATTGTTATATTTGTTAAACTACTACAAAAGTAAAATACATGGAATCCTATACTTGTTACTCCTTCTGGTATTTCTATATTTGTTAAGCTACTACAGTTACTAAATGCACCACTTCCTATGCTTGTTACTCCTTCTGGGATTGTTATATTTGTTAAACTACTACAACCACTAAATGTATAATTTTCTATACTTGTTACTCCTTCTGGTATTTCTATATTTGTTAAGCTTTTACAATCGGAAAATGCATCATTTCCTATACTTGTTACACTATCTGGAATTTCTATACTTGTTAAGCTTCTACATTCACTAAATGCATCACTTCCTATGCTTGTTACACTTTCTGGGATTTCTATACTTGTTAAGCTTCTACAATACCTAAATGTAGAATCTTCTATACTTGTTACTCCTTCTGGTATCGTTATATTTGTTAAGCTACTACATTTACTAAATGCATAACTTCCTATGCTTGTTACACTTTCTGGGATTGTTATATTTGTTAAACTACTACAACCACTAAATGCATAACTTCCTATGCTTGTTACATTTTCTGGGATTGTTATATTTGTTAAGCTACTACATTCACTAAATGCATAACTTCCTATGCTTGTTACACTTTCTGGGATTGTTATATTTGTTAAGCTACTACATTTACTAAATGCACCACTTCCTATGCTTGTTACATTTTCTGGGATTGTTATATTTGTTAAACTACTACAACCACCAAATGCAGAACTTCCTATGCTTGTTACATTTTCTGGGATTGTTATATTTGTTAAGCTACTACAATAATAAAATGCATAATCTCCTATTTTAGTTATTCCATCTCCAATTTCTACACTTTTTACATTATTTATATTTTGCAATTTATTAGAAGTATCACTTCTATCACCTGCAACTTGTACTACCTTATATCCATTATACTCACTAGGTATATACAAAACATCTGGTGATGTGTATTTAGTATTAATTCCTCTTATATAAATAGTTTTTTCATTACTATCCAATACTCCATAAGTAAAATAATCACTTGGCATTACCCATTTTGTTATTACTTCTGTTTCAAAAGTCTTACCATCTTTTGTATAATGTACTTTAGCTATATGACTTCCAGGTTTTGTTTCTTGATATGTTGTTGAATCATTTATTGTTATTCCTTCTGTTAGCTCCACTGTTGTTTCTTGCCCTCCTGAGTATAGTAATTTATATGTAAAATCTGATGCTGTCAAATTTTTTCCTATTTCATATGATTGTTGCTTTGGTTCAACTTCTATTCCAATTAAATGGTATTCTGATTGTGTAGTATTTGTTATTAGCTCTGTATCAGTTAATAAACTATTATTTTGCTTTATATTTGAAAATGTTATTTCTCCTTTATTTTCAGTTCCTATTAAATTTATAATTCCAGTTTTTTCATCCACTTGTGCATTTATTACTGGTATTATTGTATCTAATTCATATCTATAATTTTGCTCTTCTGTTATCTCATATTTGTATGGCTCTACATCTGTTATTGTTATACTTTTTGTTATATTTCCATTTTCATCTACATTTTTTTGATCTTCTTGTGTAAATGTTATAGCTTTATATAGTGTAACTTTTTGCTCATTATTTTCGTCTTTTCCTATTATTTTAAATATAAATGTGCTATTTCCATGTCCTGCATATATGCTTTGTGATGGTATTGTTTTATTTATTTTTATTTCTCCACTTTCCAATTTATCATATGCAGAAAGTGATTGTTCAAAGCTTGCATTTTTACTATTTACTACAAAAGCTATCTTTTTATCAGATATGCTATACCCCTGTGGTGCTTGTTTTTCTAAGAAATAGTAACTATCCCATTCAAGTTCTTCTACCGATATTTCACCATTTTCATCTGTTGTATACTCACCTATAAGTTGTCCATTTGCTAAATACAATTCATACACAGCTTGTGGTAATACTGTTTCAGTTTTATTTCCACTTGCATCACATGCATATTTTGTCAATCTGACTTTTCCTTTTAATTTATTATTTTTTATTATAGATATTTGTTCACCTGTTTCACTGTTTATAACTGCTGATATTGCCGTATTATCATTTTCAAACGTTTGTCTTGTTACCGAAAATGTAAATTTTGTACTTAATCTTTGATATCCTTCTGGAGCCTCAATTTCTTGTATATAATAATTACCCCATTCTATATCATCTATATTTAGTTGACCATTTTCATTTGTTATGTATTTTACTTCTTCACCATTATCATCTGTTTTTATTACCTGAACGCCGTTTTCCCTATATAGTGCAAATTGTGCTCCTTGTAAAAAACTCTCCTTTTCATCTAGTTTAATTATTTGTAGATGTGCTTTTTTTCGCACTTCTTTTTCATTTTTTTCCACGATGTTTTCCACAGTTTGTGCATTTATTGTGAATTCATGTTTTTCATTTGACAATTCATAACCATACACTGTACTTATTTCTTTTATGTAATAATCTCCCCATTGTATTTCATTAAATGTTACTTTTCCATCAGCATCTGTTGTCGCTTCAGCGATTTTTGTGTCTGGCATATATTGCTCATTGCCATCTTTATCGTATATTGTATTTTTTGCATATAGTCCATATTTTGCATCTTCTAATTTTGTTCCATCTTTTTCATCTTGTTTTGTTAGTGTTACTGTTCCTGTTTTTCTTTTATCTTGTATTTCTATTACTTTATCTTTTTCATTTTTACTTAGATATATATTTTGCGTCGTTGCTTCATATCCTACTGGTGCATTTTTTTCTTTTGCAATATATACTTTTCCCCATTCTAGGTCAGTTACCAACAATGTTCCATTTATATCTGTTGTTTCTGTTGCTACTATATTTTGATCTGTATCCATTATATCGAATGTTGCACCTTGTAGTGGTAATTTCTGTTTATTGCTATCTAAATACTCATCTATTTTTTTTATTGTTATACTTCCCATTGCTCTATTATTTTCAATATTAAAGTTTATTTCTGGTACTCCATTATTTATTGTTTCTGTTCCTTGTGCCACTACTCTTTCTGGTTCAAATATTTCTTCTACTGTTTTATATTTTACATTTTTCACAAATGCTCTATCTAGTCCAGTATGTCCAGATCCATCTTTTTTATATGTAAATTCTATTGTATATGTTCCTGGATCTAATTTTTGCTCTACTGTATTATATTTTAATACGTTATATGAAAATCCATATGCTGTTCCACCAATCTTTGTACTTGTTCCGCCTATTGTTGCTTGTGTATCTACATTTTTTATTGTGTAATATACATAATCATAATTTTCTGATTCAGATGATACTGACCAATCAAATGTTAATGTTCCTTCGCTCTTTATTGTAAATTCATCTGAAGTCATTGTTGTCGTAGAATTATTTACATTATAATTATTACTTTGCCATGTTCCATCTTCATTTTGTGACCATGCATACGTTCCTGTTGATGTGAATTGTGGTATTTTTTCTGTTGTTTTTGTATCATTTATTTCTTTCCTTGTTACTGTATAATTCCCATCTTTTATTTCTAAAACATGATCTGCTCCTTTTTTATATCCATTTGGTACGCTTTCTTCTTTTAATGTGTATGTCCCTTCTTTTAAATTTACTATTGTAATTTTACCTAATATATTTGTTATATAACTTCTTAATTTATTTCCATCTGCATCATATAAACCAAATTTTACCCCAGACATTTTCATTCCATTTTTTGCATCTACTTTTGTTATTTCTATCTTATATTCTTTTTCTATTAGTCGTACATCTGTTGCATTACTTGGCATATCCTTCATATATGTTGATTGTGCTCCTGTATATAAGTCTATTGCATCACTATTTATTGTATATGTATTATATGCTTTTTTATCTATTAATGTATTATCATTTGGTGATGTCATATTTATATCTAAATATATTATTGAATTTTCCTCAATTTCACCTTCTATTTTTATTTTTACCGCTTTAACTTCATTTGTTGTTGTCCATATCCCATTTTCATTTGTTTCCATTAAAGTCCATGATGAATCATCTGGTGTTAGTGTATTTGCATAATATACTTTTGCTGTTAATCCTTTACTTTGTAAATATGTTATATCTACATTTTTGAATTTACCATACCATTCAGATTGTTCATATGGATTTGTTTCATCAACTGTTGTTAGCTCCGCATGCTCTAATATATCTATAAATTCAGTATTTACCAATGTATTATACCCATTTCTCAATTTTAATCTATAAGTATATTCTGTATTCATTGGTGCTACCGCATTTTCTTGAACAAAATCTGTTGTATATTGTGTTTTTACCATTTTTATTAGCTCTTGATGTGATGCTAAAGCTAATAATATATTTTCACTATCTCTTGCTGTTGCCATTGTTTTACTATTATAACTTGCTGCCAACTGTGGAAACATATCTTCTGCATCTGTATATGCATATGTTGTTATAAAATATGTTGGATTTGTTGAATTATAATATTTTTCATAATCTAATCTTGCATCTACCGTATATCCTAATGAAAAGTTTTTAGATATTATTGGATTGTCTGAAAAGTCGAAACTAATTGATATCTCATTACCATTTTTCTGTATGGTTGCTCTCTCTTTCAAATATTCTATTATATCAGAATCTTCTGATAAGTCATTTTTAAATTTTATATTTTTTTGTGTTATATTTAATGTTTCTATTAATGTTTCAAGCTCATCATTTCCGGTTACTCCATATATTTGTATGCTTTTTATTTCATTACCATATTTATTATCAAGTGTTGTTGTATGGCTTAATTTTGTTTCAAACTGTTCAACATTTTTATCAACTGTAAATGGTTGTATATCTGCATATGCGTAATAATAACCTGGTGTTCGTGGTGTTTCAGGTCGTTCTATTATTCTTATTTCATCTTGTGAACGTAAAACACCTTTTCCATAAATATTACTATCTCTTTCATATAATCTAGTTTGTGAGTAATTTTCTTGTTTTATTTCTGGCACTAATGTTTGTCCGTTTTTATCTTTTAGCTCTGTAAAATCATAATTTACTATATATGTTGGATTTTCATATGTTGTATTTTTTATATTTTCTGCTATATTTATTACTCCAGATACATTTACATAAAATGATTTTATGCTTTCGTTTAGCCCAATAACTTCTGCTCTTATTGCTACTGCTTCCTCTGGTATTTCCTGTTTTGTTACATCTTTTCCCCATTTTCCTTCATATATTTTTGTATATTCAGATAATGCTCTTGTGTTTACATCTTTTTTATATAATGCATATAATTTTAATGTATAATCTCCATCTTCTAATGTATATCCATTTGCATTTCTAAAGCTTGAATATCCTGGTACTTGTATTGTTGTAAATTTATACTCATCATCTGTCAATGTGTGATATGTGTCAGTATATATTTCTAATAAATCATCTGTTATTGATATTTGATATCCTGCATCTTCAGCATTTGTTGTTGCTGTTGCATACAATGTTGCTGAAAAGTTTATATCATTTTCTATTGTATCTTTATATACATAATCTGGACTTACATTTTTACCTGGCACAATTCCTACTGTCTGATTTTGAATCTTTTCCAATGTTACGTTTACTGAACTTTTAGCTAATTCTGTTTCTTCAACCTCATCATTATATGTTCCTTTTAAATATGCAGTATTTGTTATTGTTTGATTTGCATATTGATCTCCTGGATAACCAACAATTATTGAGCTCTCCACTAAGCTATTTTCTGGTACATTGGTTTCATCTATTCTATAACTTATTGTTCCATCTTCGTTTTGTATTATATTATCTTTTTTAGCTATTACAGCCCCCTCTGGTAATGTATCAATTATATACCTATTTTTTAGTCCTCTTGCATTTAGCTCTTTTGTATTATATCTAAATGTATATTGAACCCATGCATAATCTTGAACATTTTTTCCTTCTGCTACATATTTATTTAATCCATCTGCACTTGTTATTGTTTTTGCAGTTTTATTTATATAATATGTATCACGTAATGATGTATAATTAAACGTTAATTCTTGACTTTTTACTGTTTCTTCTCCATCTGTTAATGTTGCTTCTATTGTTTTCATATAATCATTTACACATGCTCTCGAATTTAACTTCCATAATAATTCAAAAGACCCATTAAATGTTGAATTCTGATCTATTTCTTGATTATTATAAAATGTATATGTATCTGTCGCAACATCATACTTATATGACCAATCTCTTTTATGATTTTGTGTACCATATAAATCTGCTGCTATATCAATTGCTTTTATTGTATTTGCCCTATTTACAGTACCTATTCCTGGAACAATTATTTTAATTTCATTAGCCGAATATGCTTTTTTACATACTTCATTTTGATAATAAACTGTTAATTTAATTATTCTTTCTTCTATTTTTGTTGCATTCCAACTATAATCTTTGCTTGTAGTTCCACCCCAACGCATAGCTAATTTAAATCTATCATTTTCTGTATTGTTATTTTCAACTGTTGAAATTTCTGTTTCTGTTTGATTCTCATTATTTAAATTTTCTTTAACTTCTATATTATCACTTGTTTCAGATATATTGTTCTCTTGCACTATATCTTTTTCATTTATCTCTTCAGCTATTACATATAATGGAGTATATGTTAACAACATTAATATTGCTAACACTAATGAAATTATTTTTTTACTTCTTGTTTTTATTTTTTCCATTATACTTTCCCTCCATTCTTTTGTTATTCTTGTTTTTACCTTTTTGTGTTATAAATGATTTTTCAAAAATAAACACAAAAAATATTTATTTTAATTTATTTACTCTTAAAATAATTCCACATTTCATCACTGCTTTTTCCATCTTCTGTTTGCACACTTTCTGCATATACATATATATCAAATCCATCTAACACTATATCATCTGCATCTTGTGCTACAGTCACAGTTGTAAACAATGATTTACTTTTCTCACCTGGTTTTAATACATTTTTGTAATACCAATAACCATCCTCTGCATTATATGTATAATCATCATTGTTATAATCTATTGTTAAATATTGTGCTACTCTACTATCAGATACCACTGATTTTATTCTTACATAACAATCTACATTTCCTATATTAGTTACATATGGTTCCTTCACAAAACTTATCCCCTTCTCCATATTTAATGGTGGCTCATATTTCTCATCCAATGATATTTTATTATATCCTAAACTTATATTATTAGTTATTGAAACCCTATGCGTAAAATATGCATATATCGTTACTGTAGCCATTGATAAAAATATTATTATACTAAGCAAAACTATATATTTATTTTTGCTTTTATATAATACGTGATTACCTTTTTTTCTCATCATTATTTCACCCCTACTATTCCTGTTCCATTTTGATTTTTATAATAAGTCCACATACTTTCCGCTGAACTTCCATTTGATTGCACTGCTATTGCAGATACATGTAATTTTAAGTTTACTGCCTTATCCATATCTAAATAATTTATTACTTTTACTTTATCAAACAAAGTCTTATCTATGCTTTCATTTGGATTTATAACTTTCTCAACTCCATTTTCCATAAATTTATATGTATAAACTTTATATCTATTTCCTTCTGTATCTTCGTAAAATCCTGAAAATCCATCTTCAGTCACTAACTCCCAACCAGGATTAATATTATATGATAACAGCTCAATCTCTTCACTTGGCTCTACTATATTTTCATTATTATCAACATATTTCAGCTCTTTTGAAACTGGAACATATATTTGAGCCCTTATATAAGTTGGTATACTTCCTGTATTCCTAAATGTTGGATCCTTTTTTATTTCTCCATTTGGTTTTATTACCTGATTATCTTTATAATTAGGCTCTGTTACAGATGTTTCTATTTCTCCAGCCTTAAATTTATTAACTTTTTCAGCTTTATTTGTATAATATGCATATATAAAATTAAATCCTAAGCATAAAATTGCTATCGAAACAATTGAAATAATTATTAATTTATTTTTTCGCATTTATTTTTCCTCCTTAAGTTTAATTTGTTTTATTTTCTTGTCATTATCTTTGGAAAATATTAAAAACAATATATTTAAACCTATAATTAAAAATATAATAAAATGTCCTATTTTGGTTTTACACATTGTTATAAATTTTCCTAAGTATGGTATGCTAAATATTGTCTTTCCTTTAAAATCTTCAAATTTAACTGGTGCCAAATCTTCATTATCATTAGCATCCCCTTTAGTAATAAATGTATTATTTTCATTTATTCCAATTACTCTATGTGTAACCTGCGTATTTCCCACAGAAAATGCAATAATTTCTCCTATTTGAATATCTTCTGCATTTACATGAGTATTTATATATGCTACAGACCCCGTCTTTACAGTATTTTCCATAGATCCAGAAAGCACTATAAAAGGTTTTATTCCAATTATTGTTGGTATTATGAATAATACTATTGCTATAAAACCAATTAGTATTGATATTGTTTGAAATATGTTTATTACTTTTCTCATATAATCCTTCCATTCCATATTTGATATATTATATATATTTTTATTTAAATATTTATAAATTGTCAAATCAACTAATTATGCATTTTATATGTTTTTTTTCGACATTTTCCTACGCAAATAATCCAATTTATAAATTCAAAATTACTATTATATTTTTATTACATTTTAATTACATCTTTAGAATACAAAAAAATACTCCTGTAAAGTACCTACCAAACATGAAGTGTATATATTATTTCTACAATATTCTTACTATTCATATCATTACTAAATATCAATTTAATTTCGTAGAGTAGGATATGTGAATATATATATTAAAAAGAAGTGACGCGCAGTTTGGGAGCTTTTAGATGATATCTTAATATCACCCCACTAAAACCAGGGCACTTCAATCCTCACACTACTTGGTATGAGCAACCAGCAAGGAACAAATTTTAATATATATATTCACATGTCTGGCTTGTTAAAAATATACAACTGTGACTAGTAGCACAGTATTAAGAAATTTTTAATATTCCATTTTACCTTATTGTAAATTTTTTCTTTTAATGATATAATTTGACAAATTGTTTAGGGGGTGTATTTTTATGAAATTAGAGCAAAATGATTTATCTTTACTTTTTTCATTCACAAGTTTGCCAGATGTATTTTTTACAGAATATTTATCTCAAATTAATGGTGACTGTATAAAAGTATATTTATATATGATTTTTCTTGCTAAATATAATAAAGATATAAAATTAAACGATTTATCTAAAAAATTAGAATTACCCTTAAAAACAATACAAGATAGCATAAAATTTTTAGAAGAAGAAAATTTAATAACAAAGAAAAATACAGGATATATACTTAACAATATTCAAGAGCTTGAATTACATAAATTGTATAATCCCAAAATTACATCTTCTCCAGAAGAAATAGAAAAAATTGCTCAAAATAAATACAGAGCAAAAGCTATAGAAAATATAAATAATGAATTTTTCCAAGGAATAATGTCACCATCTTGGTATAGTGACATTGATTTGTGGTTTAAAAAATATTCTTTTGATGAAGAAGTTATGATAGCATTATTTCGTTATTGTTTTAATAGATCTGCATTACATAGAAATTATATTCAAACAGTTGCAGAAGCTTGGTTCAAAAATAACATTAAAACATTTAACGATTTAGATAAATATTATGAAAAACAAGAAAAATTAAGTACATTACAAAAAACAATTTCAAAAAAATTAGGTCTTACAAGAAATCTTTCAGAATATGAATCTAATTATATTGAAAAATGGAATATAGACTACGGATACAACCTAGACGTAATAGAAATAGCATTGAAAAAAACTACCTCAAAATCAAATCCAAATTTTGATTATTTGGATAAATTACTTACAGATTGGCATGATAGAAACTTTAAAACAACTAATGATGTACAATCTTTCTTGTTACAAATGAAAGAAAAAAATAAAAATATAAAAACATTAGAAAAAAGTAGTGGCTATTCTAACTATGATCAGAGAAATTATAATGATTTAAATAGTTTTTACGCAAATTAGTTTACTTGAAAAAATTTAAGTAATGAAATGAGGTTTTAATATGAATACAGCGATTCTAAAATCATTATTAATTATATATGAGAATAAAAGAAACAAAAAAATTGAAGAAGCAGAGATAAGAAAGCAAAAATTATATGCCGATTATCCTAGATTTGAAGAGATAGATACTGCTTTAAGCACTTTATCCATTTCAGCTTCAAAAAACTTAATAAATTCCAATAATTTCGAATACTTAGATAAATTAAGAAAAGAAATAGAAAGATTAAAAAAAGAAAAACATGATTTATTAATTTCTGTTACTAATGATGAAAATTATCTAAAGCCTATATATGATTGTAAAATATGTAATGATACTGGTTATATTACGGATAATTATAATACACAAATGTGTAATTGTTTAAAACAAAAGTTGTTTGATTTAGAATATAATAAATCTAATACACTTAGCCTTGAAAATCATAAATTTGAAAACTTCTTATCCACAGTTTATTCAGATAAAGTGGATAAAGATAAATACGGATCAGATATTTCTCCAAGACAGAATATCGAAAAAATTAAACAAATAGCTCAAAATTTCATAACAAATTTTGATGACGTAAATCAAAAAAACCTATTATTCACTGGTAATACCGGCCTTGGAAAGACTTTTATTTCCGGTTGTATTGCTAATGAACTTATAAAAAAAGGAAAAAATGTATTATATCAAACTGCTCCTGTTATGTTAGACACAATCATAGACTACAGATTCGGAAAAACTGATGGTTCAATATATAATAGTTTATTAGATGTCGATTTATTAGTTATCGATGATTTAGGAACAGAATGTATGAATAATATGAAATTTTCTGAACTTTTCAATGTTATTAATACTCGTTTACTAAATCAAAATAGAAAAGTAACAAAAACAATTATTTCTACTAATTTAAATATTCAAAATTTATTCAAAAATTACGATGAGCGAATTGTTTCCAGATTAATTGGTAATTATGATATTTGTAGGTTTTTTGGAGATGATATACGTTTATTAAGAAAATTAAATAAACAAAAATAGGATTGTACAAATACAATCTTATTTTTGCGTTTTTTATGTCTTATATTATTTTTTCAAATCCTGCCAACTGTTGTTGTCAATTTGTCAATGGAAAGTGGAATATTGTCAAATCCTATTGAATTGTGGATTTTTGCTGGTATAATTAATAAAAACAGCAAGAATTAAGCAAATATTTTTTAATTTTAGGAGGATATTTATGAAGAAAAAATTATTATTAAGTATTATTTTATTAGTTGGATTATTTGTATCTGTATTTTCATTTACTAATTCATCTAATGCAGCAACAAATGATATGGGACTAAACGAAATGCAAGAAAAAGATTTATTAATTGCATATGATTTAAATAAAGATGGAAAAATTTCATCTAGAGATGTAGCTTTAATAAAAAAATCTATTTTAAGAAAAGAAAACATATTTACAGAAGAAGAATGTACAATGGTTCAAAGATATGTTGTTAAAGATTTACGTTTTAAATGGTATACTAATACAACTGTAACAAGAATACGTTATTTGGATAGTTGGATTTCAATGGGAAAATTATTATATATAGAATATTTTCCTAATGGAAGTAGTAAAATAATAGCACATATAAATATACATGGACGTATTTTCTATGTATCATATGACTATGGTACATATGGTGGTCGTTGGTAATTAATATTTCACTATAACTTTAATAAAAAGCATAAATAATTTTTTTACAATTATATTATTGTAGATATTTCTTTAATTTTTATATGCCAAAAGAGAAGGTAGATGAGAATATTGAAAAGTTTATGTAAAGTTAACAGTCGTCAAGGTATGATTTTTAAGCCTGCTGAAATTTAAGTTTTAGCAGGCTTAATTCAGCCTTTTTAGTTAGTCAATAATGGCTCTATCTGGAAAATAAATACTTTTTTCTAGCACTTGAACTGTTGGAAGTACTCTCTCTTCTTCCCTTATTTAATCTTTTATAGCATTTATTGTATACATAATTTTTCTTGTCTATGTTCCATATTTTAAAACTGGTTGAACGTTATCCCAATTATTTTCCCAATTTTCCAATGAAAACTTATCTCTTTTTGCCATAAAAAACCTTCTTATGACATTTATATATTATCATAAGAAGGTATATCTTTAAACTTTACACAAATTTTTCTATATACTCCAAATTTTTTACATACTCAATTTTTTTGACAACCTCATCCCCACAAACAAATCTCATCTTTCATTTTTTCTTTTTACTAAAACTATTACCAACACTGTTCCAAACACTGCCAATGTTATTAGTGAAACAATTATTGCATCACCTGTTTTTACACTTCTTGCTATATCTTTTATTACTTCTTTGGTATTTCCATCTTTTATATCATCAACTACATCTTGTAATGTTTTATTTATTATTATTTGAACTATTGCATCATCTTTATTATCTAATACTGTTGTTTCATCAAACTTAGGCTCATTTTCTGTTGATATTATTTTCGCTTCATTTGATTTATATCCTTCATTTTGTGTATCTTGTTTCCAATTTAATACTACTACATATTCTTTTGTTTCCCCTGGTAATATTTCATCTGTTTGTAATGTATATGTGTTTTCTGTTTCCTTCCAATTTGGATTACTTTCTGTTGCTAATTCGAATCCTTCTGGAATTTTTTCTTCAATAACTGCTTTTCCTGCTATACTTTCTGTGTTTGTTACTTTAATTTTATATTCTATTGTAATTGTTGTATCTTTTATATCTTTATATGCAATTATTATCATTGGTATATTGTTTTCTTCAACTTTTAATTTTTCACCATTTACAAGTACATTACTTACTTCTTTTTGTATTTTTAAGTTAAATGGTAATTTTTCATAATAATATGTTACTATTGTTTCTTCATTTGTTAATTTTCCTTCACTATTTTGAGGATATTTTTCATCTACTAATTTATAAAATTTAGTATTTAATGGGTTCGTTTTATAATTTTCACCTACAAATCCATCTTTTTGTTCATCTTCTGTAATTGGATTATTTGTTTCCACATCTAAATGTTTTACTATTAACTTTGTTGGTATTCTTTCAAATTCTACTACTATATGTTTATCTTCTTGCATATTTTCAAATAGTGGTAATTTTGCAGTTCCATTTTCTTGTAATACCTTTGCCAAATCTATTTCCTTACCATTTATTGTTACATATTTTATCCTGTAATTTTGATCTGGTATTGCAATTATTGTATTTATACTGTTGTCACCTCTTGTTACTAGCTCTTGTGGTAAATTTTCTCCTATTTTTATTGTTCCGCCTTCTTTTTGTACTTTTTCAATTTCGCCAGTTTCATTGTTTAGCTCTTCTTCTTCATGAGGTTTTACCTCTGCTGTTATTTTAAATTGTTTTGTATACCAATATGTTACTGTTATTGGCTCTTTAGTCATCTTGCCATAATTATTTTCTGGCTCTGGATCTGCTGGTATATAACTTTCAATTGAAATTCTTTGTTCGTTATATTCATCATTTACAAATCCTTCTAAAATTTTATCCTCATGTATACTTTCTTTTGTGTATGCATCTTTATATTGCACAATTACTTTTGCTGGAATTTTTTCGAATTCTACTTGTATATTGTAATCATTTTGTACATCAACAAGTAATTTTTCTGGTAATATTACTGAACCATCTTCTTGTACTTTATCTTCTACAAATATTTGCTCTTCTTCATATTGCTCTTTTCCGTCTTTTATAATCTTTTTTTGTTTAATTACAGATTTTACTCTATAATTTTCATCTGGTTTTAGCTCAATTTGTTTTTTGCTATCTCCTCTTGACAAAATTTGCTCATATGTTATTTCTATTTTATTTCCTTTATCATCTAATTTATCATTTCCTTGTTCATCTTTTTCATATTCTTTCGAAATTGTTCCTCCAGCTATTTGTTTTGTTTCATATTTACCGGTTGTTTCATTTAATACTTTTTCTTCATGTGTTTTTACTGATGTTGTTACATCATATTGTTTTTCATAAAAATACCACACTTCTAATATTTTATCTTGTGCAAATGTTATTGTTTTGCTGTTTTCTTCTTTTTTTGCTATTGTTATATGTGAATTAACATTTCCTGAATTTTCTTGTTTTCTATCTACTGGTATATATTTATCATATTTGTTTCTATTTGTTAATTGATTTAGTCCTGCCAATCCATCTATTACATTATTTTCAAGCTCTATTTCTTCGCCTTTTTCATTTGTTTCAATATGTCTTACTATTATTCCTGATGAAACTCTTGTGTACCAATAAATTACTGTTACATCGTCTGCGTACATTACACCTTTTGGTTGTACTTGTAGTTTATTTTCATCAGTAATTCCTAATGTTGAATCTTTATAATTTGGTATTACTTTTTTAACTGTTTCATATTCTTGTCCTTCATATCCATTTAGCTCTATATAATCTTTGTTTTCTTCTGTATATAAAGGTTGCTCTGTTCCTTCTTCTAAGTATTTTACATATACTTTTGTTTTCTTTCTAAATTCAACTTGTATATGTTTATCTTCTTTCACATTTTTGAAAAATTCTTTTGGTATTGTTACCTTTCCTTTTTCATCTAATAAATTTTTATAATCTAATGTTTCATTATTTATTGTTATTTTTACTATTTCATAGCCATCATTTGGAGTTATTATTATTTCATTTTGACTATTTCTATCTTTTAGTACATATTCATGTGATTTTTTGCCTTCATCTGTTATTGTTCCACCTTTTACATTTTTTACAATTGTACCATCTTTGTATGTTTCATTATGTTTAATTACTTCTGTTGTTATATTATATTGTTTTTGATAATAATATATTTTTTCCTGTGTTTCTTTTGTTATTATTGTGTTTCTGTCTTCTGGCTCTTTTACAACTACATAATTATCCTTTTTTACTGGAACTGTTTCAACTTTAGTTCCTACTGGTTTTACTGTTATTTGATCATCGTATATTTTTTCTGTTGATTCTTCTATGTAATGGTGAACAATTAGTTTTCCTTCATCTGGTTCAAATATTACTATTATTTCTTTATCTGCTATCATGTTTTGGAATTTCGTTAATGTTATAGTATTATTTTCACCTTCTGTGTATGTTAACTCAGATCCTTCTGTTTCATCGTTACCATATATTGTACTTTCTGTTTTTTGTCCATCTTCTGATGTACTTATTAATTTTATTTGTTTTACTTTGTAGCCTTTTTCTGGTGTTATTATTATATCTTTTTTGCTTGATTGTTCATAATCTACTGTTTCGTATGGTGTTTCGCCTTCTCCTGTTATTGTTCCACCTTTTTCGGATCTTCCTTCTGGTATTTCTACTTTTGTTGTTATTTGGTGTGTTTTTATTTGATAATAATATGTTACTTCTTCATTTTGAGTTATATCTTTTTCTTCATCACCTATTACATTTGTTAAGTTGTATTTTTTTAATACCTCTTCTGACGCGTTTGTTTTGTAATGGTCTCCTTCGGTGTAGAATTTTTGCTCATCTTCGGCTAATTTTTCTTGTGTTCCTTCTAAGTAGTGATGTACTGTTAGTTTTAGTGGTGTTTTGTTGTAATAGTAGTATACATGTTGATCTTGCTCTGTGTATGTTCCACTTGCATTTGATGGTATTATGTAGTCACCTTTTTCGTCTTTTATTAATGTGTAGTCTTTTATTTGCATGTTTGGTGATGTTGTGTATTCTTCTGGTACTTTTCCGTTTATGACTTCGTCTTCTGATAGTTTTTCTGGGGTAGTGCCAAATTCTTCTCCTGTGCCTTGTAGGTAGTGATGTACTATTACTTTGCCGGCTTTTTGGTTTGTTATTTCTAGTGTTATTGGTGTGAAGTTGTCTGTTCCTAGTGTATATACTCTAAAATTATTGTTACCTTCTAATATTACAAATTTTGAATTTGTTCTGTCTGTATATAAATAGCCATATTGTGGCATATCACTTGGTAAATCTACTGTTGTTATATTATCTCCATTTGAGTTATACTTAATTAACTTTAATCCAGACAAAACAATATAATTTCCTTGGTTATCTTGTTTTATTCTATTTACATATTCATTACTTCTAGACCAACTTTTTGCTTTAGCCCATTCTACTTTAAAATTTTTGTCATATTTAACTAATACTATAGCTGGCGTTATATCTGATGTTATACTTATTGGATTTCCACTTGCTGTATTTTCTCCACTTATTGTTATATTACTACTTGTGATATTTCCTCCTATAATAAAGCCTTCGTCTTTCGTTGCATAAGAAGATCCTGAACTGATGCCACTTATATTGTTTGAATATCGCCTTACCTCATTCATTTTTGAATCTAATTCGCATATTACACTACCAGATGATATAATATATCCTCCACTGCCTTTTTCAATCAAACTATCTATACCATATGAGCTTTGATAAATATTTTTTACTTTTCCATCTTTTGTATACTCTATAAGTACTGAATTAGCATTTGATTGTGAACTTATTTTTTCTCCATTTACAGTATCTTTTGCTGGTATTTCTATATTATATCCAGAATCTCCCTTAAAATTAATTATATAATTTCCTTCTTTATTTTCTCCAATATAATTTTTTTGTGTAAACGATATAGAAAAACCATCAATTTTTTTTGCCCATATAACTTTCAAATCTTTATTTAGTTTTAATATTATTGTTCTTGAGTTTGTTCCATTATACTCCAAATTTATAGGTTCATTGTTTATAGTATTTTCTGCTGGAATTTCTATTTGTTTACCTTCAGCCAAAACAATAAAATTTCCATCATTATCTTCGTGTGCATCACACCCATCATCAAAGCCTTTAATTTGTAGTAATTTTTCAATTTTGCCATTTCTGTTATATTTAACTATATGCCCTTTATCCGAAGTTACATCTAATTCTTTATTATCTGTAGTTTCTCCTGCTGGAATTGTTTTATTAGTTCCACGGCTTGTTCCTAGCATTCCACCGTCACTTGTTGCAATTATGTAATCCTTCCATGGATAGTTTGTATTTATGATTATACCTTTCCCAGATACTTCATAATTTTCATTTTCATTTGTTATTTCAAAATCCTTCTTATCTTCCAAGGCATAACCTTCTAATGATTTTACTTCTATTAATTGATATTTTCCAATATTCAATTTCAATTTTATCTGTCCATTTTCATCTGTTGTCACAACATATTTGTCTTGTCCATCTACCTCTTCTTGTTCTCCCACTATTGTTCCTGTGTAATCTTTTATATAATTACCTTGTTCATCTAATACCATGAATTTTACTCCTGGCATTATTTCACCTGTTGCCTTGTCTTTTTTTGTTATTATGACATTTGGTTCGTTGTATTTCGTTTGTAATTTTTCATTTTCAAAAGTTAGCTTTTGCACATCATCCATTCCTGATATTAACACTGTCTTTTCTTCATTGCTTAAATTATATCCGTATGGCGCTGATGTTTCTTTTATTTTATATTCACCTGATGGTATGCATATATCTATAATACCATCTTCATTTGTTGCTACATCTAAATTATGTTTCAAACTTATACCGTTTATATAAAATCTATCATTTCCACTGTTTGTACTACTATTTTTTCTATATCCTATATGTAAATAATATTTTTTTCCACCAATTAAATCAATTGATGCTTTATTGCTACTAGAGCCAGAGCAACTTATAAATCGATAACTTTTACTGATATCATACTCATTTTCATTATATGTTGGTATATTTGTACTCGTTGTAATCGTTGCATATCCAATGTCTCCACCAGACTCACTAGATATCGTATAATCTACATTTAATTCATAAGTTCCTTTGTATAAACTCAAATCTATTGGAAAATATGCATTTGCAACTGAATCACTTTTACCATTATTATTAGATATATACTGTGTCCCATTTTTTACAAATGTATATTGTGAATTAGATACCATACTTCCTATTAAACTATCTTTATTAGCTTCTAATCTAAATTTTGCTCCTGATAATTTTTGATTTGTTTCTTTATCTACTTTTTTAATAGTTAAATTATTTTGAAGTTTTTTATTTGTTATTGTTAACTGTTTTCCGCTTTTTATTTCTAATGGAAGTAAAGTTGGATAACCTTCTTCATTGTATGACCAGTTTGATAGTGGTATTTGTGCGTTTGTATTGTCTTTATTTATATTTAATTGTTTTACAAACGCTTCTGATTGCATTACCTCTTGTGTTTTTGCTTCTACTTGTCCTTCTATGTCTTTTTGGTTATATACACCTTGTGTAGCTGAGGAATTTAAATAATAACATTTACTTAATGTGCTATTTGTAATACTCTTTCCCAAAATTCCTCCTAATGATGAATCAGCATCTATAATTTTTCCTGTGTTATAACAATTTATTATTTTACTGTTAGATAAACTATCTCCTACTATTCCTCCTGATCCATACTTTCCTGAAATTTCCCCGTTATTATAACAATTTATTATCTCACTATCTGATGCACGTTCTACTATTCCTCCGGCTGGTACACCGCCAATAATTTTTCCTGTATTGTAACAATTAAATATCTTACTATTACTTATACTTGGTACTATTCCAGCAACTACGTTATTACTATTTATTTTTCCTTCATTGTAACAATCGATTATTTCACTGTTTGATGCAGTACTTCCTACTATTCCTCCTAATGATCCGTTACTGCCACTAATTGTTGCCAAATTATAGCAATTAATTATTTTACTATCCTTTGCATCTGTTGCTATTATTCCTCCTGAAACATTTGAGCCTTTAATTTCTCGATTATTGTGGCAATTTATTATCTCACTATTTGAAACATTAAATGCTATTCCTCCTATAGGTGCAGTAGAATTTAAATCTCCTGCATTGTAACAATTTTCTATTATGCTATCCTTCGCATAATAGACTATTCCTGTTGTACAATTTCCAGTAATATTTGCTTCATTATAACACCTAATTATTTTACTATTTGTTATTTCTCCCGCAATTCCTTCTACAGGAGCCCTTGCTTCTGTTGTCAAATTACCTTTATTATAACAATTAATTATTTCGCTATATGTAGCATTTCCTACTATTCCTCCTGATGTTTTTGAATTACATATAATCTTTGCATCAACAATTCCTAAATTCATTATTTTTCCAGAAACAATTTTTCCAATTATTCCACCATATAAAGAAGATTCATTTGCATATATATTTATATTCTTTATTTCATGTTCATTTCCATTAAAAGTACCTTTAAATGGATTTGTATCATTTCCTACTGCTTTAAAGCCAGTTCCTTCTTCTTTTGCTAATTCTTGTTTTATTCCTTCAACAGTTCCATCTCCATTGTAGTCACCAAAGGTTGTATCTTCTGGGTTATTATATGAACTATCTTCATTAAAATCTAATGTTCTAGCTAATACTACTGTTTTACCTTCATATGAATTTCCTGAATTTACATCATTTGAAAAACGAACTAAATCTTCTATATTGTTTATAACAAGGTCTGCATTATTTATATTGGTGTTTCCTTCGTCTTCTTTGTTTTCTTCTTCAGCTCTAAAATAAGTTGTTCGTAATGCTTCGCTTTCTTCCAATGCATATCCTTCTGCTGATTTTGTTTCTACAGCTTTGTATAACCCTGGAGCTAATTCTAATTTTATTTTTCCATCTGCATCTGTTTCTAATTCGTAAATTCCATTTTCATTTTGTTTTCCTAAATATTCATTTTTATTATTTTTTATAAAATCTATTGTTTCGTAATATTCTGACAATTTATATATTGCAAATTTTGCTCCTTGTATTGGCTCATTTGTATCTTTATCTATTTTATTGATTTCGTATGGCACTGATTTGCTATTTTCTATTGTTATTGTTGTATTGTTTTCTGTTAATATTATTTCATGTGGTGTATTATCCAAAGCATATCCATCTGGTGCCTTTGTTTCGGTTACATTATACTTTCCTTGCGGTAGCTTTAATTGTATTCTACCATTTGCATCAGTTGTTTGTGTTCCATTGTAATAATCATCTTTATTTAGTGTCAATTTTACGCTATTTATTGTAAATGTATCTGTTCCGCTATCTACACTTGAATACTTTGAATAACCTAAGTGTAAATAATACATTTTTCCACCTTCCAATATTGTAGTATAATCTTTTGCACTTTCTTCTCCTGAAATATATATAAACCTACCATCATAATCATATGATTCTGGTGGTGTTGTTGTTGTTGTAATTGTTGCATATCCTTTATCGTGATTTTTTTCACTCGAAATTTCTGCATTTACAGTTAGATTATATTTACCAGTTCCTTTTGTCAAATCAATTGGTATATATGACTTACATGATGGATTACTTGATACATACTTGCCATTTACATTATTAAATCCATATGTTGACGCTTTTACAATTTCTTTCACTTCATTAGTAATTTGAGCTCTTTCTTCAATTCTAAAAATTTTAAATTCTGCATTAGCTATTTTTTTATTTTTATTACTGCTATCGACTTTGTTTATTACCAATGTCTGCGATTTTCTTTCGAATTTTACTGCAATATGGTAATCCTGTTTTACTTCGCTAAAAAATCCTGACGGTATTGTATAGTTACCATTTTCATCAGATTTAAGATTCCATGGCTCTCCATTTAAATTAATACTATATACTAAATATCCTTCATCTGGCATTATTAATATATCTTTTTTATTGCTATCATTATAATCAACTGTTTCAACATATTTTATCATTTTACCTGGTTTAGAAAATATAGTATTATCTTCTCCGCTTATTGTTCCTCCTATAAATTGATTTTTAGAATTACCTTCTATTTCAGTTGTTATATTGAATTTCTTTATTGTATTTTCTATTTCTAATTCTGTTGTATCATTAGTAATTGGCATTCCAATATTTAATTTAGGATACGAATCTTTTCTAAATTGCCATACACCATCTACATTTAATTTGTTGTAAAAGTCCATTGTTTTTAACATTTCTTTAGATATTGGTGTTCCATCCATATTTTTCTGTTCAGATGTTAGTTCTATTGTATCTAGATAATAGCAATTTTCTATTTTTACATAATTCTCCCCACTTGTTTTACTATTTCCAGAAATTGTTCCACAAGAACCAGCACTTTCAACAATAGTATTTATTTCTCCAATATTATAACAGTTTATTATAGGTGTATTATCATCTGTATATCCACAAATACCTCCAGTTTCCGTCGCCCAAGCTCCAGTAATATCAATATTTCCTGTATTATACGAATTAACTATATTGTTATTGCACCCTACACGTCCGATTAGACCTCCGACAGAATAAAAGTAAGGCCCTGAATTACTAAACCTTATATTTCCACTGTTATAACATTCTTTAACGACATTATTATAACTATTATAATTAGAAATATAACCAACAACTCCGCCTATTGCAACCAAATTATAATTAATATATACTTTTATAATTCCTAAATTATAGCATTTATTTATTATACTATTACTTTCATCAATTTCACCTACAATTCCTCCTATATATCCTCCGCTATTGTTTATTATTTCACCAATATTATATGAATATTCTATTGTTGTATTTTGAATTCTACCTACAATTCCACCTATAGTATGCACTGCTTTTATTGTTACATAACTATGACAATTAGAAATTTTACTGGCTATTGCATCTCCAACAATTCCTCCAGCACTACCGTCATTATATATGCTATTATTTACAACCCCACCTGTTACACCACAATTTTTTATCTCAGCACCTTCAATATATGCAAATAAACCTATAATAGCAGAATTAATATTAACCATAATATATAGATTTTTTATTTCATTACCTCTTCCATCAAAAGTTCCCCTAAACTTCGAAGTACTTGTGCCTATCGGAGTAAATCCAATTCCAGTTGTAAGCTCCTTTTTTATACCTTCTACTACTCCATCTTCATTCAAATCACCCAAACTTGTATCAGCTGTATTAGCATATGAACTATCCTCATTAAAATCTAATGTTCTCATTAAGCTTACAGTCTTCCCTTTATATGAATCACCAGAATTTACCGATTTTGAAAATCTTACTAAATCTTCTATTGTATTTATCTCCAAATCCCCTACAGTTTCCTCTGTACCATCCTGATCTTCTGGATTTTTTATATCTTCATTTTTTGATGCTATCTTAAAATAATCTTCATTTTCGTTTTCCTGGTATCCTTCTGGATATCCAATTTCTTCAATTCTATAAAATCCACCTCTTAATGGTAATACTATTGTGCCTGTTTCATCCGTTGTTACTACATATTTTCCATCATTGTTTATTGTACCTACATAATTTCCATTTACATCTTTTGCATAATCGATATCATTTTTATTTGAATCAATTTCGTAAATTACAAACTGTGCATTTGCTAGTGGTTTTCCTGTTTTTGAATCTGTTTTAGTTAATTTAAATAATGGTTTGTCTTGAATTATTAATTTTATAGTACCATTTTCTACTATTACATCTTTTAGTGTTATTAATTGTTCCTTGTTTGTTATATTAATTTCTAAATTATTTTCTGCATTTTTTACTACATTAAATTCAATTTCTTCTGCATTGTTTGAATAACCATTTGGTGCTTGTAACTCTTGTAATATATATTTTCCAGTTATAGCTTTTCCATCTACATATTGATATAAATTTGGTATTGTTATATTTCCATTTTCGTCAGTTTCAAATTTCTCCTCTTTACTAAGATCTTTACCTTCTAACTTAAACATAGATCCTTTTAGTGGTTTTAGTTTTTCTATATCAGTTTCTTTTAAATTTTCTTCAACTTTTAATATTTGTAAATTATATGTTGGTATTTTTTCATTTTCTAAATTTACATTTACTTCTACTAAATCTTCTTCATTGTTTTGTATTTGTACATTTTTAAAATTTTCGTTATTACTTTCTATTTTTATATTTTCATTTTCATCTTTTACAAGTTTAAATGTTATATTATCTAATGTATAATATCCTTCTGTATTTAGCTCTTTTAATGTGTATTGTATATCTTTTTCCAATTTTTCTAATGTTATTTTTCCATTTCTATCTGTTATATATGCTTTTCCGTTACATATAAAATACACTCCTGTTAATGGTTCTTTTGTTAAAGAATCTATTTTGGTTATTGTAACATTATATTTTGGTTCATCTTGTGTATTAATTATTACTAGTTCATCTGCTTTATTTAAACTTATTTTTTCAAAATTTGTTTCTAACTGTAATTTTCCTGTTTCATCTTCTATAACTTTAAATTGTAATACTTCATTATTTAATGAATAATTATCTGGAGATTTAAGCTCTTTTACTGTATATGTAACTCCTATAAATAAATTTTTCATATTTACAATTCCATCAGAATTTGTAGTTAATATTCTTGTTGTAACATTTCCTTCTGCATCTGAAAAATCTACTGTATATGTAGCTCCAGATACTTTAGTTTGTTCAAAACCTTGTTTACTTTTATTAATTTGTAATTTATATTTTCTTACAATTCTTAAACCTACTTTATTAGGCTCTGTTGATAGTTGTAATTTTCCACCACTTGTATTTAACTCATAAAATACTGCATGATTACTATAAGATGTTGAGTTATAACTTATACCTTCTGGAACATTTACTGTATAACTAAAACTATGATTTTTTCCTATATCTATTGTATACTGTGTTAAATCTATTAAATATGTCTTTATTTTACTAAAATCTTTTACATCTTCTTTTAATGTCCAACCATTATCTGCATTTAGCAAATCTTTATCTGGATTTTCTTTTTCTGAATAATATACCATCGTTTTTTCTTTTAGCTCTTCTGGAATAGTTATTCCATCATTTGTCATTGTAGTTGTAAAATTTGATGCTAAATTTTTATCATTTAATATAAACTTATTGCCCTCAAATGGTATTTTACCTAATATTTGTACACCACTTACTACATTTGGATAATTATTTGTTAAACCTACATTTATTTGGGCTCGTCTTTGGTCTTTTTCAAGTGCAGCTACATTTGGTGCAATTGTTATTTCATTTTCTTTATTATAATTTGTTATTGTTTCCAATGTTATTAATGAGGTTGGTGATAATAAATATAAATTTGTAATTGATGTTCCTACATTTTCATTAGTATTATTATCGCTATCTACGTCATATTCATCTTGTCCCTCATGATAATATATATTGCGATATTTATTATAACTATATAATTTTATTGCTCTATTTATTGATGGTGATCTTGGATCTGGTGTCATATCACAATCTACCGTTATTTTAAATGATTCTGGATTTTCATTTGATGTTATTATTTTTATAAAATATTTTCCGTCATTTTCGTATAAATCATATGCCACCAATTTTACATTTTCATTATCTATAGAAACCTTGTTTATTTCCATTCTAATTATTTCTTGTGGAAGTTCTACTAAAAATTCTCCATCTTTCCATTTAGCATCACCATATCGGTTTGTTTCTGCGCTTATGTATATTTTATTATTTAACACATCTTGTGTTGGTATTCTTTCTGTTTCTACACTTATTTTTCCATTTGATTTTTCCGATACATAATATACACAATCCATATCCTTTATAATTCCCTGTTGTTGACCTTCAATATTGCATATACCTGTTACATATGTATATATTAAGTTTATGTCTTCTACTTCTTCCTTTGTAAAATCTGCTAATATTTTTTTAGTATCTAGCTCTTTTACATTATATATCCTTAAAGATGAATTTTGCTTAGTTTTACTAATTTCTGCTCTTATATGTTTTACTGAATCTACATATTTGTATGGATTTTCTCTTGTATAATTATTCCATTCTTCTTTTGTAAATGTATGTATTAATTCGTTTGTATCATCATTATATATGCTGATTGTTCCATCATTTTCTAACATTTTATCTGCATCTGAAAAATAAATTCCTGTATTTGTAATGTAGTTTTCCATTATTGTTGTATTCCATTTATCACCATATGAGGAATCTTCCCCTTTTGTTTCACTCATTATCATTGATGGCACTTCTCCTTGGTCTCCTCTTACTGCTAGCCATCTTACAACATATTCTTTGTTTGAAATTTTATTTTCATCTTCTATATTATCATATAAATTTAATATATCTTGTTTTGACATTATATATCTATAATCTGTGTCTTCATCTCCATATGGCTGATCTTTTATATATCTTTTATCCTCAAAATCCACATAAAAATTATATATATTTCCATCAGGAGTTTCTCTAAACACTATTGTTATGTTTCCATTTACTACATTTGATTTATATGGATTTTTAAATTCTTCATTTGTATTATTATATCCTGTGTAAAATCCCTCTATTGGAATTGTTAATGTTGTATATGATGATATTGCATCATATGCCTCTTTTGGATATGTTATATTTACATTATAACTATTTGAGTTTGATAATTCACTTACTATTATTCCGTTATTATTTAATTTACTAGCTCTTTTTATAGTAAGCTTTTTAGTTTCCTTATTATATTTACTTTCTATATTACTATTTGTGCATTTTACTTCTGTTGGTGCATATCCATTTAATTCTGGTATTGTTAACACTGCTTCATTTTCTTTTAATATTAGCTCTTGCTGAATTTCATCTAATCTAAAATTAAAAGATATTGTTGTACTGTCTAATTCGTTATAATTATAGTAAAATGTTGTTGCTTGATATTTAGTATATAGCTCTGTCTTAGCCTCACCATACCAATCCACAGTCAAATCAACAGTTTTACTAATTTCCGTTTCCACTCCATCATCAGACACATATGTTCCTGTTAAAGTAACACTGCTAACATTACTGTAATTATTTACATTATTTTCAATATCAGCAATAATGTTTCCAATTATTAACTTTTGTGTTCCAGCATTTACATTATTTAATTCAATTACTTTAACATCATCAGATATATAATTGTTTTTCAGCACACTATCTTTTACCATGCTCATACTGTATTTAAAATTTACACCTTTTATCGTTATTTTACCATCTTTCAAATAACCATTTGTTAGCACATTTAAATCCATGTATAATTGATCTGTACCAATTGCTCTTTTACATGTTCCTAATAACTTTTCTGCATTTCCATCTCCATTTATATCTCTTGTAAAAAATGCAGAAAATTTAACAAAGTCTGTATTTTCAACTTTGCTTTGTTCATCTGTTACTTGAGCATAATTTTTACTTCTTAATAGTTCAGAATCTAAATTTGCTGTTCTGTTTTTCACTTTTTTAGTCACATATGTGAATAACATTAATATTGCCATTACTGCTAATATAACTGCAAAAACTATTTTCCCTATTTTATTTTTCAAATTTTTTCACTCCTATTCTTATTTAATATTACTTTCATTTTATATTATTTAAGTACATTGTCAAATTTCATTTAATGCTACTTTTTTATACGATACTTAGGGTTTCACATTTTTTCTGTCTTTTATTATATATATTTCATTTAAATTACAATTTTATTTTTTACAAACCATTTTAACTATTAGTAATAAAATAAAAATGACTCTTCCTCAATGTTGTAGAGAAACCGCTTTTATATTGACATTAAAAAATTGAAAATAATTTGGATAACATTCAACCGTTTTTAAATATAAACCACACACAAGAAAAATTATATATACAACAAATGCAATTAAAAGTCCTAATAATTGTTATAAAAAATTAAATTATGGTGGTCGTTGGTAATTAATATTTCACTATAAATATAATAAAAAGCATAAATAATTTTTTTCATATTTATGTTTTATATCATAAGAATTTTAAAGTTTACACAAACTTTCCAATACTCTCAAACTTTGATACTCTCTTACAATTATATTATTGGAAATATTTCTTTAATTTTTATATACAAAAAAAGAAAGTAGATTTATTTTTATATCTACTTTCTCTTATATTTTTATTTTTAATTTTCAATTTCTTCTGGCTCAATTATTTCAATACTTACAACTTTTCCTCCGTCATTAGTTCTCATTAAAGTTACACCTTGAGTTGCTCTTCCAAGTATACTTACTTCTTCAACTTTTAATCTTATTATTGTACCTTTATCTGTTATAAGCATTACATCTTCATCGCCTTTAGCAATTCTTATACCAACAATATCACCAGTTTTTGGAGTTACCTTATATGTTATAACACCTCTTCCACCTCTATTTTGTACTCTATATTCAGAAAGCTCTGTTCTCTTTCCAAATCCATGCTCTGTAATTGCAAGTAATGTTGCATTTTTATCATTTGTAATTGATTCCATTCCTATAACAAAATCTTTATCATCTAATCTTATTCCAATTACACCTTGTGCAGATCTTCCAACTGGACGTACGTCTTTTTCATCAAATGTTATACTTAAACCTTTACTTGTAACTAATACAACGTTATCTTCTCCATCTGTTAATCTTACATCAATTAATTCATCATCATCTTTAAGTGTTATTGATAATAATCCTGTTTTTCTTGTTGAATCAAACTCTTTTAATGATGTTTTCTTTATTAAACCATTTTTTGTCGCCATTAGTAAATACTTACCATCATCAAATGTAGTAATTGGTATAACAGCAGATATTTTTTCTCCATTATCTAATCTTAATAAGTTAACAATTGCTGTACCTTTAGCAGTTCTTCCTGCTTCTGGAATCTCATATCCTCTTAATCTATATAACTTACCTTTATTACTGAAGAATAGTATTGTATCATGAGTTGAAGCTGTAAATATTTGCTTTACAAAATCCTCTTCTCTAGTTGCAATACCAGTTATTCCCTTTCCACCTCTTTTTTGGCTCTTATATGTATCAATTGGCATTCTTTTGATATATCCAAAATGAGTTAGGGCTACAACAGTTTGCTCCTCTTTTATTAAATCTTCAACATCAATTTCACCTTCTGCAGCTACAATTTTTGTTTTTCTTTCATCTCCGTATTTTTGTTTAACTTCAAGAAGCTCTTCTTTAATTAAATCTAACACTAGATTTTCATTTGCTAATATATCTCTTAAATGTGCAATTAATTCCATTAATTGTTTATATTCTTCTTCTATTTTTTCACGTTGCAATCCAGATAATGTTTTTAATCTCATGTCTAAAATAGCCTGTGCTTGAATATCTGAAAGACCAAATCTTTCCATTAATCTTTCTTTTGCATCATCATAAGATGTTCTAATAATATTAATTACTTCATCAATATTATCTATGGCAATTCTTAAACCTTCTAATATATGAGCTCTAGCAAGTGCTTTATCTAACTCGAATTTTGTTCTACGTTTTATTACTTGTTCTCTATGCTCTATATAATAATCTAAGCATTGTCTTAATGTTAATATTTTTGGCACACCATTTACTAAAGCTAACATTATAACACCAAAATTATCTTGCATTTGAGTATTTTTATATAACTGATTTAAAACAACTTGTGCATTTGCATCTCTTTTTAATTCTATAACAATTCTTACTCTATCATTTCTATCTGATTCATCTCTTAAATCAGATATTCCCTCAATTCTTTTTTCACGAGCAAGAACAGCTATATGTTCAATTAACTTTGCCTTATTTACTTGATAAGGTAATGAGCTTACAATTATTCTTTGTTTATTTCCGCTCATTTCTTCGATTTCAGCCTCAGCTCTAACTGTTATTTTACCTCTACCTGTTGTATATGCTTGTTTAATTCCTTCTCTTCCCAAAATTAATCCTTCTGTTGGAAAATCAGGACCCTTAACTATTTTCATCAATTCATCATCTGTTATATCTTTATTATCTATTATTGCTACAACACCATCTATTATTTCAGATAAATTATGTGGAGGTATATTAGTAGCCATACCTACGGCTATACCTGATGAACCATTTACAAGCAATGCTGGTATTCTAGCAGGTAATACTGTTGGCTCTTGTAATCTACCATCAAAATTTGGCATAAAGTCTACTGTATTTTTTTCAATATCTGTTAACATTACTTCTGAAATCTTAGACATTCTTGCTTCTGTATAACGATAAGCAGCAGCACCATCACCATCTATAGATCCAAAGTTTCCATGTCCATCAATCAAAGGATATCTTAGAGAGAAATCCTGTGCCATTCTTACCATTGCATCATAAACAGATGAATCTCCATGTGGATGATATCTACCTAAAACATCTCCAACAGTTGTAGCAGATTTTCTATAAGGTTTATCAGAAGTTAAACCATCTTCATGCATTGTATATAAAATACGTCTATGAACTGGTTTTAAACCATCTCTTACATCTGGTAGAGCTCTTGAAACTATAACGCTCATTGCATAATCAATATAAGCAGTTTTCATTTCTTTTTCAACATCTCTATCAATTATTTTTCCATCATTTCTTTCTTCTTCCATGTGTCAACCTCTTTTCTTGTATTCTACCTTTGTATTATACTAAAACTGGTAAAATTATGCAAGAAAAAATATATAATTTAATTGTTGTTTTTGTTAGTATTTACTGTGTTAAAGACAATTAAAAGATAAAATCAAATATATATTTTTATAATATAATTTTTTAATATATTATTAATATTAATTTAGCATTTTAGCCAAATTTATTTCCTCTTCATTTAAATCAAAATTTTTTCCATTATTTTTTATTAATTCGTGTAAATTTTCCATTGTTCTTGATTCATTAATTACATTTTCTATAGGAATTATATTAGATAATATTCTTTGTATTTTTTTCATATTTTGACTCATTTTCTCAAAATCTTTATTTTCAAAAGCTTCCTTCCACTTATTATTATAATTTTGTAATTTTTCAATTTTCTCATTTTGAATATCAAATTCGTTTTCTATGTTGGTAGAAACCGTATTTAATATAGCATTTTTACTATTTTTTATTAAATTTGAAACATCTTTAGATATTAGTCCTGCAGATTTTGCTTTTTTCAATACAAAATCTATAGCATCAGATACTCCATCAATAAGACCACCTTTTTCAATTGCTTTTTTAGCCTGTGAAACTGTTTCAAAACTTCCCGTTATAGTGCCAATTGCCGTTTTTCCCAGTGATACAGCCTTTTCAATTGCTGTGTCTATTGCTTCAGAAAAACCTTCCTCTATAAAGGCATCCTTTATTTCTATAACATCATCTTCTATAAAATTTGGTAATATAGCTTTTAAACCTATATCTACTGCAGAATTTATTGCCTGTCCCAAACTTGATTGAAAAAAATTATTTTCAACTGAATTTTCTAAATTTAAATTTTCAATTAATTCCATTAATTTCTCCTTTATTATCTTTTATTTTAATAATTTAAAATTATTATTTAAATATTGTTTTTATTAAATTATTTATATTTTCAATTTATTTTTATTTATTTTATATTTATTTTTTATTATTTTTTATTTATTTTTTATTATTTTTCATTTATTTTTTATTATTTTTCATTTATTTTTTATTATTTTTTATTTATTTTTTATTATTTTTTATTTATTTTTTTATTATTTATTTTTTTATTATTTTTTATTTATTTTTTATATTTTCTTCAATTATATATTCAATATTAAATTCGCCTATTTCATTCTTTTCGCATATTTGCTCTGGTTTTATATACTTATTTATATCTATATATTCCTCCATTTTTCTCCCATCTAATAAATTTTATTAATTATTTTTTTACAGAAAAATTTATTAATAAAATTAAATTTATAATTATTTTTTATATTATAAAAAAACAAAATTTCATTTTTTATTTTTCCAATTATTTTTATATTTTCAAAAATGTTTTTATTAATTATTTTTTTATTAATTAAATATTCTAATATATTAAATTTATAATAAATAATATTTATTTTTTTATTATTTATTTGCCATTTTTTTATTAAAATATTTATTAATTTTCTTGTTTTATTTATTTCTAATTTATTTAATCCTGTTAATAAAAATATTTCGTCAGCCATATTTAAAATATATTTATTTTTATCAAAATTATATTCAGAATATGTATCAATTAATATATAGTCATATTTTTCCTTTATATTATTTATCTTAGTTTTAAAATTTTCTAAATTTAATTTATTATAATAATATAAAATATTAAGACCTATCAATATGTCTATATTGTTATGAACATTAAAAATATAATTATTAATATTTAATTCATCTATTTTAGCATACTCAAATTTTTTATTATATATATCATTAATTTGAGAATTGATTAAATCAAAATCAATTATTAAAACCTTTTTATTTTTCAAAGAATTTGCCAGCATTACACAAAAAGATGTCTTTCCTATTCCTCTTGCTCCTGTAATTCCTATTATTTTATTTTCTTGATTATTTAATATTATTTTTTTATTTTTAGATATTTTTTTATTATTTTTTTCATTTAATAATTTTTTTAAATTATTAATTTCACTTCTTAGCTCTATATTTAAATATTCAATATTTTTTGTCTTTAAAAAATTTACTATTTCGGATATTTCAATATCATCATAAAAAATATCTAATATTCCTTTTTTTAATAATATATCTTCTATTTTTTTATTTTTCTTATTTATAACCACTATAATTTTTATTTTTCTATTATTGTTAATTACTTTATCTATAAAATCATTTAAATTATTAATATCTATAATTTCGCCTAATATTAAATAATCAATTTCGCTATTTAATTCTAAGAATTCTAATACCCCATCAAAATACATTATGTCATTACCAATAACATTAAACTCTTCATATTTTTTTAATTCATTATTTAAACTTGGATTCCCCAATGCAGTAATTATTTTAATCAAATTTTACCTCCATTAATAATATCATTTTCATATTCTGCAGATTCTATTTTAGTTATTATATGGTCATCTCCAACAATCATAAGAGCCTCTCCTCTCTTTAATGATTTTATTTCTATTTTTTCTCTATCAGAAATATTTTCATATTTTTGTAAAATATTTAGATTTTCTTCTTCTAATGAAAAGAAGTTTTTTACACTAGAATTATTTAAAATACTTCTTCCATAAATCCCTTCATCTAAACTAAATAAATCTGAAACATCTTGAGTTATAGCAACTGCACTTCCTCCATATTTTCTTATAGTTTTGAAAATCTTATATATAAAACTTGCAACATCTTTATTTGAAGTAATACCTATTAACCTCCAAATTTCGTCTAAATATATTGATTTTTTGACATTCCTATCTTTTTTTATTTTATCCCAAAATAGCTCTGTAAATAGATACATTCCATACTTTAAATTTTCCTCTCCAAGTTCATATATATCTGCAATAATTAGTTTATTATCAAGCTCAATATTTGTATGATTATTAAAAAAACTTAATGACCCTTTTACAAAAGGAATTAATTTTATCCTAAATTTATTCGCGGTTAAATCTTTTTGCAAAATATTATATAAGTCCTCCAAAATTGGCATATCCCTAGTACATTTAAATTCTTTATTATTGCTTAATTTATTATTATTGTTTTTATATAAGCTAGAATCATCAAAATTAATTCCTTTTAAATTATAGGTTTCTATCAATTTCTGCTCTAAAATAGATTTATCTTCTTCATCTAAGTTTCCAAAAATCAGATTAAAAAAACCAATTAGTTTTGTGATTTTTGTTGCTAGATATCCATTTTGACCTTCTTCTAAGCTTTCTTTTCTAATATCAAAAATATTTATATATGTATTTGAATTTGGACCAATTTTAAGCAGAGTTCCATCCATAGCACTGCATATATTTGTATATTCTCTTTCTGGATCTATAACATATTGCTCTATTCCTAATAGTCTATATCTAATTATTAAGAGCTTTGTAAAATATGATTTTCCTGCTCCACTCGTTCCAAAAATACACATATTTGCATTTTTGTATTTGCTACTATTATATTTATTTATAAAAACAAGTGAATTATTATTAATATTTGTTCCTATAAATATTCCATCATCGTCGTATAATGATGATGTTATAAATGGATATGTTGCAAGTAAACCACTTGTTAAGACATTTCTTCTTGTTACATCTCTAACTTCTTTATAATTACTAAAAAATGGCAAACATGATTTAAAGGCCTGCTCTTGTCTAAAATAAGCTCTTCTTGTTTGCATTCCTTTACTTTGAAGTAAACCTTCTATTTTGTTTAGTAAATATTCCAAATCTTTTTTACTTTGAGAAAATACATTAACAAAAATATATAAAAAAAATAAATCTTCATTATTGATTTGGATTTCTTTTCTTATATATTTTGCGTCATTATAAGCAAATGCCGCAACATCTATATCCTGCCTAGATTCATTGAAATCTTGTAAATCAATTCCTACATTACCAATATGATATGTTAAATCTTTTATAACTTTGTAATTATTCTGTTTTTCATAATACATAGATATATTTATATTTAAATTAGAATCTATGATATTTTTTAATATTAAATCATCATATTCTCTATTATAATTTATAATTAATAATGTAGAATAATTTATATTATCTATTTCTATATATTTTGGATTTGATACATTTATATATGCTGGTGCTATAAAATCTTTGCTTGAAAAAAAACCTTTTTGAATCGAATTTTCATTATCACTTTTTTTAAGATTAAATATTTTTATTATATCACCTCCATTCATTCAAAAATAAATTTTTGACTATTTAAAAATGAAAATAATATATTTATTACATCTTCCTTGTTATCGATGTTTATAATTCTATTGCCACAACGTACTAGACAATCTTTTATTTTTAAATATTTTTCATTTAATTCATCACAAGCTAATGCCTCAAAATCTTCAACTTCTTTATTAATGTTTTGACTTTTTATAATAATATAAAAATTTTTAGTTGATGATTTTTTCTTTTTATTTAGCTCTTTAATATAATAAATATAATTTTGCGAAATTTTTTGAATAGTATCATTTTCATTATGTTTTTGGGATTCTACACAAGAAATGTGTTTAGATAGGTCTTCTTTTTTGCTTTGGATTAAAATTTGTAAGTCTGAATTAAAAGTTTTTAGAAATATTTTATAAGAATTCAAAATAGCTTCTTTTTCCATTTCTGATTTTAAATTAAAATTAATTGGAACAACTTTAATTATTTTTACATATTTATCATTTGTTTTAATTATGCCATTCTGTAAAATTTTATTAAATTGCAACCATGACTGAGTTGAATTTAAATTTTCTTTTTTTAAAATTATTATACCTCCTTTTTTCAATGTATTTAAATTATAGAATCATTATTTACATATGTCAATCAATTTCGTATTCTAGATTTCGACATAATATTACAAGTAGTCCTTTTTATCTAATGAAAATATCTGATTTTAATATATTATATTGTTTTCAAAATTACTTGCAAGTATAATTATACCTATCTATTAAATTTCTCTATTATATAAAAAAACTAATTTGTAATTGTATAAATAATAATTACAGATTAGCTTTTTGTTATTTTTTATAATTAATTTTTAAATAAAAAACAGTTTTCGTCATGTGAGTAAATTACACCTATTGCCTGCAAATACGAATATATTATTGTTGATCCAACAAATTTCATTCCTCTTTTTTGCAAATCTTTTGAAATTTTATCTGATAATTCCGATGTTGTTTTATTAACTTCATATATCATTTTATCTTTCGTAAATTGTTTTAAATAATTGTAAAATGTTCCATATTCTTTTTGTATATTTTTAAATATTTTAGCATTAATTATACTAGCGTTAATTTTTAATTTATTTCTTACTATTTTTTCGTTTAATAATAATTCATTTATTTTTTTGCTATCATAATTACATATTTTATCAATATCAAAATTATCATATGCTTTTTCAAAATCCGCTCTTTTATTTAATATACATTCCCACGAAAGCCCTGCTTGAAATGATTCTAGTATTAACATTTCAAATAAATATTTTTCATTAAAATTAGGTTTACACCATTCTTCATCATGGTATTTTATATATAGTGGATTTTTTAAATTACACCATTTACATCTATTTTTATTACTCATAAAGTGTTCCCCCTTTTTATTCTAGAAATTCTTTTCAAGGTTTTTGTATATTTATCTAATTGTATTTTATCGTTATTATCACATTTTTTACATACTTTCAATGAGTTTTATCACATTTTTTACATTATTTTTTGTCAAAATATCATATTTTTCACATTTATGGTAATTTTTCTAACAAAAATTACCTTATAGAGCCGTCCCATTTGTTGGTACAGAAAACTTGCTCATATCATTTTTTTCTAATTTTAAAAGACTATTTTTATTATTAATTCCTCCGCCATATCCAGTTAAAGATCCATTAGTTCCAACTACTCTATGACAAGGAATTATTATGCAAATTGGATTCCAACCAACAGCTCCACCTACGGCTTGTTCAGATATTCTTTTACTCGTGTATTTACTCCATCAATGACTTTATACTCTCTTCTTTCATTTTTATACACCTTTTTCTTTATTTCTTCTTCCAAATTAATTCCTAATATTTCAGACATACCTAACAAATATATTGCAACATCAGCGAGCTCTTCTCCTAAGTCATCTTTCTTTTTTCTCCAAGCTTCGTATGCTTCTGCAAGTTCCCCATATGTTAAGCAAAATTCTTTATTGATGTCAGTAGTATTAAATCCTTTGTTCACTTTATTTTGATATATCTCTTTTTGTAGTTCTTCCAAATCAACCATTTTGATAACTCCTTTACTTGTATCGTTTGAAATTTCCTATTATATAATAAAACGAATAAGTTCAAAACTTATTCGCCAAAATATTTGCTCTATATTATAATTATATATCCAAATTCATAACATATTTTGCATTTTCTTCAATAAATTTTCTTCTTGGTTCAACTTCATCACCCATTAACATTGAGAATGTTGCATCTGCATTTATAGCATCATCCAGTGTAACTCTAACAAGAACTCTTCTCTCAGGATCCATAGTTGTTTCCCACAATTGCTCTGGATTCATTTCACCAAGACCTTTATATCTTTGAATAGATAATTGATCTATAGAAATACCTTTTTTACCTAAATCTTCATATGCTTTATTTAGCTCTTCATCTGTATAACAATATATATCTTGCATACCCTTTTTAGATAACTTATATAATGGTGGTTGAGCCAAATAAACATTTCCGTTTTCTATTAAAGGTCTCATATATCTAAAGAAAAATGTTAATAATAGTGTTCTAATATGTGCACCATCAACATCGGCATCAGCCATTATTATTACTTTACCATAACGTATTTTCGATATATCAAAATCAGCTCCAATTCCAGCACCAACAGCAACAATAACAGGATTTAGTTTTTCATTTCCATATATTTTGTCAGCTCTTGCTTTTTCAACATTAAGCATTTTTCCCCATAATGGTAGAATAGCTTGGTAACGTCTATCTCTTCCCTGTTTAGCACTACCACCAGCAGAATCTCCCTCGACTATATATACTTCACACTCTGCAGCATTTTTACTACTACAATCAGCTAATTTTCCTGGTAAAGTTGTTGTTTCTAAGGATGTTTTTCTTCTAACCAATTCTCTAGCTTTTCTTGCGGCTTCTCTAGCTCTTGAAGCACTTACACATTTCTCTAATATAGCTTTAGCAACATTTGGATTTTCTTCTAAAAATGTAGATAAAGCCTCATTTACTAAGCTTTGTACTATACCAGTAACATTGCTGTTACCAAGTTTTGTCTTAGTTTGTCCCTCAAACTGTGGCTCTCTAACTTTAACAGATACTACAGCAGTAATACCTTCTCTTATATCTTCACCTTGTAAATTTCCATCTTTATCTTTTAAAATATTATGTGATCTGGCATAATCATTAAAAGTTTTTGTAAGAGCCCTTTTAAATCCCTCTAAATGAGTTCCACCTTCAACTGTATTTATATTATTTACAAATGTATAAATATTTTCAGAATAAGCAGTTGTATATTGAAAAGCTATTTCAACAGGAACTTCACCATCTTTATCAATATATATTGGTTGAGGATGTAATTTTTCTTTATTAACATTTAAATATTCAACAAAAGAAACTAAACCACCTTCATAACAAAATTCTGATTTTTTAATATTTTCTGGATTTCTTAAATCTTCAATTGATATATATAAACCTTTTGTTAAAAATGCCATTTCTCTAAATCTAGCTTCTAATATATCAAAATCATACTCTACAGCTTCAAAAATAGTATCATCTGCCAAAAATCTAACTTTTGTACCAGTTTTATCTGAATCTCCTATTCTTTGTAGAGATTGAATTGTTTTACCTTTTTCAAATTTCATAAAAAAGATTCCACCATCTCTTTGTATTGTAACTTCAGTCCAATTAGATAATGCATTTACAACAGATGCACCAACACCATGAAGTCCTCCAGATACTTTATAACCACTATCTCCACCAAATTTACCACCGGCATTTAATTTAGTATAAACAGTTTCAGCTGCTGATATTTTTGTTTTTGGATGTATGTCAACAGGTATTCCTCTACCATTATCTTCTACAGATATAATATTTCCTGGTTCAATTTTTACTTCAATATGTGTACAATATCCAGCTAGTGCCTCATCAACACAGTTGTCCACTATTTCATAAACCAAATGATGTAAACCTCTTGTAGAAACACTACCAATGTACATACCTGGTCTCTTTCTTACATGCTCTAGTCCATCCAAAACTTGGATTTGCTCAGCATTATATTCATGCTCGTATTTTTCCATTGTATCTCAATCCTTTCTTGTATTAATACTGATTTATTATTTTAATTATTATTTATTTTCAAAAAATAATTTGCCATCTTTGACATTATACATATAAAAATTTAAATTTTCAATATCTAATTTATCTGTACACGTAACAAAAACTTGAGTATCCCCTATATTATTCAAAAAATTTTTTCTTCTTTCACTATCTAATTCAGACATAAAATCGTCTAATAATAAAATAGGATTTTCTCCAATTTCATCTTTAATAACTTCTAATTCAGACATTTTTAAAGATAAAACTACAGTTCTATTTTGACCTTGAGATCCATATATACTAACATCTTTATCATTTAGGAAAACTTTAAAATCATCTCTATGAATCCCTTTTGTAGTTATACCTCTATTTATATCATTAATTCTATTTTCTTTCAAATCTTTATAAAATTTTTCTTTAGTATCAAAATCTGATACATAATTTAAAACAATTTTTTCATTATTACTTGTAATATTATTATGAATATTTTCAATTTTATTTTCAATTTTCTCCATAAATTCTTTTCTATATATATAAATTTTTTCTCCATATTCAGATAGTTTAGAATCCCAAACATCTAACAATTCTGGATTTTTTCTTTCAAATTTTATTTGTTTTAAATATATATTTCTTTGTTCCAAAGTTTTAGCATACATATTTAAAAAATAAACGTAATTTGGTCTTAATTGGCTAATCATAATATCTAAAAAACGCCTTCTCATTTTTGGTCCATCTTTTAAAATATTTATATCATCAGGGCTAAAAATTACAACATTTATTTTTCCTAATAATTCACTTAATTTTTTTACTTTAATTCCATTTATATAAATATTTTTTTTATCAGAAAATTCAATTTTTATTTTACCATTTCTATCACTTTTTTCATAATCAATTTCTATTTTAAAAAAATCTTTACCAAATTTTAACAGCTCTTTATCCTTATTGGTTCTAAAAGATTTTCCAATAGCACATAAAAATACAGATTCGATAATATTTGTTTTTCCTTGTGCATTCTTTCCATAAAAAACATTTATATTTTTACTTAAATCTAAATTTAAATTCTCATAATTTCTAAAATTTTCAATTTTCAAATTAGTTATCAACATATTGTGCCTCTTTTGTGGATAACTTTACAGTTATTCCTTTAATCTTATTGGTAAAATCATATAAACATAATCGCTTTCTTCTATTGGTCTTATTATACAAGGTGAAATATTTGATCCAAAATCAACAAAAATTTCCTCATCATCAATACATCTACATGCATCTAAGAAATATTTAGGATTAAATCCTACTTCTAAATTTTTACCTTCTGTTGAAACCATCATTTCTTCTTTAGCATCTCCTGTTTGATTTGTACAAGAAATTGTTATTTTTCCTATATCAATAGATACTTTAACTGGATACTTCTTTTCTTTTTCCATACTTGATGAAGAAATTAATGAAACTCTTTCAAAACAATTTAATAAATTTTGTCTATTTACCCTTATTCTTGTTTCCCATGTTTCAGGAATTACACTAGAATAGTTCAAAAACTCTCCATCTAATAATCTTGTTACAATTTTACAATTTTCTAATTCAAAAAGAGCTTGATTTTTGGCTACTCCTATTTTTATAGTTTCAAATGAGTCTACAAGTATTTTATTAATTTCATTTAATGTTCTTCCAGGTATTACTGCATTAAAATCATTTACTTTAGTTTGTAAATACTTACTTTTCCAAGCTAATCTAAAACCATCAACAGCCACTACATTTAATTTATTATTTACTATTTCAAATAAACATCCTGTAAATATAGGTCTATTTTCTTCTGTACTAACAGCAAAAATAGTTCTTCTAATCATTTCTCTTAAAGTATTTTGTTCAATTTGAATTGAATTTTCTATATTTATTTGTGGTAGCTCTGGAAAATCACTTGGATTCATTGTTGCTAATTTATACAAAGAGCCTTCACATTCTATTACAAGTAAATTATTTTCATTAACATATATTGTTATTTCTGTATTAGGTAATTTTCTAATTATTTCACTAAACATTGTAGCATTTACTACAATAGCACCTTCTTCTTTTACTTCACATTTGATTATATATTCAATTCCCATTTCTAAATCATATGTTGTTAATTTTACTTCTGTATTATTCGTTTGAATAAGTATACCTTCTAATACTGGCATAGTAGGTTTAGAAGCTACAGCTTTTGTTACGGAATTAAGTGCTTTAATAATGTTTTCTTTTTCACAAATGATTTTCATTTTTAACGTCTCCTTTATTATAATAAATAAATATATTTAGTAGTAGTAGTAGTAGGTACTGTGGATTATGTGGATAACTATGTGTAAAACTTTATTCCCTAAGGCTTAGCATGTTGATAATTTTGTGGAAAACTCAAGAAGTTATCCACAGGAAAAAAATGAAATTGTGGATAACTGAGTTATCCACAGGTTATCCACACGATATCCACACCCCCCTGTGGATAACTAATCAATCACTCCCGTAGAGCATAATTGATTACTGTTTAACCGAACAAATATTTTTTTGGAAAAAGCTCGATTTTTGTTGATTTTTAGCTATTTATCTTCTAACAAAATGTTTTTCACACTTTCCACAATTAACTTTGTATTTTGATTTTCTTTTATGTCACTTTCAATTTTATTACAAGCATGCATTACAGTTGTATGGTCTCTTTTTCCAAAATCTTTACCAATTTGAGGTAATGACATTTGAGCAACATTTCTACAAAGATACATTGCAATTTGTCTTGGAAATGCTATATCATTAGACCTTTTTGATCCTCTTAAATCTTTTGCACTAATATTGAAATATTTTGCTACGGTTTCTTGAATAAATTCTGAAGATATGACTTTTTCTTGTTGTGCAACTATATCATTAATTGCTCTTTCAGCCATTTCTTTTGTAATAGGACTATTAGTTAAAGAAGAGGTAGCTATTAATTTGTTAAGTGTACCTTCAAGCTCTCTAATATTTGAATCTATTCTTGTAGCTATATTTGAAAGAATTTCATCATCTATAATTATATTATCTAGTTGTGCTTTTTTTCTTAATATCGCTAAACGTGTTTCATAATCAGGATTAGAAATATCAGCAATTAAACCCCATTCAAAACGTGATTTTAATCTATCCTCTAGTAAAGGAATATCCTTAGGAGGTTTATCACTTGATAAAATTATTTGTTTTCCACTTTCATGCAAAGTATTAAATGTGTGGAAAAACTCTTCTTGAATACGTTCTTTTCCTGCAATAAATTGAATATCATCAATTAGTAAAACATCAATATTTCTATATTTATCTCTAAATTGAGCACTTGTATTATCTTTAATAGAGTTAATAAGTTGATTTGTAAATTTCTCAGATGTTACATATAAAATATTTGAATTTTTATTTTTTCTTAAAATTGAATTACCAATAGCATGCATTAAGTGAGTTTTACCAAGACCAACTCCACCATAAATAAATAATGGGTTATATGATGTAGCAGGTGCTTCAGCTACTGCTAAAGCTGCTGCGTGTGCAAATCTATTATTGTTACCAACAACAAAAGAATCAAAAGTATATTTAGGATTTAGAGTTGTGTTAGAATATCCATAACCAACGTCATTTGGCATGTCTAATTCTTGTGCTTCTTCCAAATCATCTTTTGATATTATTGTAACTGTACATTCTTTGTTTGTTATAAAGTTGAATGTATTTGTTAATAAGTCATTATATCTAGATTGAATTGATTCTTTCTGGAAACTTGAAGATGCTACTAAAACAATATTATTATTGTCAAAGCTTTTTATTTCAAGATTTTTAATCCATGTTTCATATGATATCTTTGTTGTTTCATCTTTTAAAAGTTCTTTTGCTTTTGTTAAAAGTTCATTTAATTCATTTTGCATCATTGCTCAATCCTTCCAAAATTAAAGTTTTGAAAGTTATCCACATAGTTATCCACATATGTTGATAAATGTCCACAAACTGTGGATAACTTTTGCAAAAAGCTATATAAAAAAACCTTCAAAACCTATATTCCCTATCTTTTTGTATATAATATCAAATCATATATATATTAGTCAATAAAAAAATAAAATATTTTAAAAATTAGAATTTACTATTGACATAAACAAACAAGAGGTTGTATAATTGAAACATTAGTAAATAATTTGGGAAAATTATTATTAGATGAAATAAAAATAAAATTAGGAGGTGCTAAATAGATGAAAAGAACATTCCAACCAAAAAATAGACAAATGAAAAAAGAGCATGGATTTTTAAAAAGAATGAAAACTAGAGCAGGTAGAAATGTAATAAAAGCTAGACGTGCTAAAGGAAGAGCAAAATTAAGTGCTTAATTAAAACAAGAACCAGTAAAGATGTGGTTCTTTTTTAAAATAAGAGGAAAGAATTGAAATTTTTTATGAGAAAAATAAAAACACTTAAAAAAAATTATGAATTTAAAAATGTTTTGTCAAAAGGAAGATTTTATGTAGGAAAATACGTAACTATCTATGTAAAAGAAAATAAAAAAAATGAAAATTATATAGGTATTGCAGTAAGTACAAAAATTGGAAAAGCTGTAATGAGAAATAAAATTAAAAGATTAATTAGAGAAAGCTATAGATTAAATAAAGAAAAGTTAAAAAAGGGTAATGATATTGTTTTTTTATTTAACAAACGCTCTAATGTTAATGAAGTTAATTTTTATATGATGAACAAAGAAATTACGTATTTATTAGACAAAGCGGACATGGTGTAAAATGAAAAAAATAATAATAAAACTTATAAAGATTTATAAAAAAAGAATTTCCCCCGTAGTGTCAGCAAGAGGATATCATTGCAAATATTATCCAACTTGTTCAGAATATACACTACAAGCAATTGAGAAATATGGAATTTTAAAGGGCTCTTTTTTAGGAATAAAAAGAATTTTCAGATGTAATCCATTTTCTAAAGGAGGATATGATCCTTTAAAGTAAGGAGGAACAAATATTTATGTTTTCATTTATTGCAAATGTTTTTGGTTACATACTTGAATGGCTATATAATATTGTAGGACAAAATTATGGAGTAGCTTTAATTTTATTTACAATATTATTGAGAGTTGTTTTGTTACCAATAACAATAAAACAACAACAATCTGTAAAAAAGAATTCAAAAATACAAGGAAAAATTAAAGAAATACAATTCAAGTATAAAAATAATCCAGAGCAAATGAACAAAGAAATAATGGATTTGTATAAAAAAGAAAATATGAGTCCATTTTCAGGTTGTATAAGTGCAATCTTACAAATAATTATAATTCTATCTGTATTTTGGTTAGTAAGTAAACCTTTAACATATATGAAAAAAATTGATTCCAATATTATAGATAATTATAAAAATGAAATTGTTGAACAAGATGGCAAAATTTCTAATTATTATGAAATTGAAATAATACAGAAAAAGGCTAGTCAAGATGAGAATATTAATATAAATATGGGATTCTTAGGATTAGATTTAAGTAAGGTTCCAAGTCAAAACTTATCTGATTTTAAGGTGTACATAATACCTGTTTTATATATCATATCATCAATAGCATCAATTAGATTATCAACAAATACGAATAAAAGTACAAAGAAAAATAAAAATGCTTTGGGAGATGGTAAAAATAATAGCGTTGAGGAGCCAGATATGACAGAGCAGATGACAAAAAGTATGTCATTAATAACTCCTATAATGGCTGTATCCATAGCATTTATAGCTCCATTAGGATTGGCTTTGTATTGGTTTATAAGTAATGTTTTAATGGTTGCAGAGCGATTAATAATAAATAAATATGTTGATTCTAAGGAGGATAAATAAGATGCCTAAAGTAATTATTTCCGAAGGAAAAACAACAAATGAAGCAATTGAAAATGGTTTGAAAGAATTAAATACCACAAGAAACAATGTTGAAATAAAGATTTTGGAACAAGAAAAAAGAAGTTTTTTTGATATATTAGCTCCAAGAGTGGTTAAGGTTGAACTTACACTTAAAGAAGAGCATGAAAACAAAGTAAATAAAGAGCATGCAAAACCTGAAATATCAGATGAAGAGCTATATAAAATAAAAGAAAAAATAGATATATTTATTAAAGAATTTTTATCAAGGATAGATAATGAATTTAAATATTCGTTAGAAGTTAAGGATTCAAATATAAATGTTAATATAGATGGTGTAAAATCTGGAATATTAATTGGATATAGAGGTGATACACTAAATTCCTTACAAACTATATTAACTGCGATAGCAAATCATGATAACAATGCTAGAATAAAAGTCTTTTTAAATATAGATAATTATAAAGAAAAAAGAGAAAAAGCTTTAGAAGAATTAGCTATTAAAGTTTCAAAAACTGTATTAAGGAACAATAAATCAATAACTTTAGAGCCAATGAATGCTTATGAAAGAAAGATTATACATAGCAAATTGCAATATGTTGATAATATTAAAACTCATAGCATAGGTGAAGAGCCAAATAGAAGAATTGTAATTGAAAAAGTAAATAATTAAATAAATTTTAATAAATCAGAAGTCAAAGTTCGATTTTAGTAAAGCACTATATATCATACTTTGACTTCTTATTTTAAATAAGAAAGGAATAAAAAGATGGAAACAATAGCAGCAATATCTACAGCTACTGGAAATGGCGGAATTGGAATAATTAGAATGAGCGGAAAAGAATGCTTTAATATATTAGAAAAAATATTTAAACCAATAAAAAGATCCGAAAATATAAATGGATATACAATCAAATATGGACACATAATGGATGGAGGTAATATCGTAGATGAAGTTTTGGTGTCTTATTTTAAAGCTCCCAAAAGCTATACAACAGAAAATATGTGCGAAATTAACTCTCATGGAGGATATATAGTTGAAAGAAGAATATTAGAGCTTTGTTTAAAAAATGGTGCTGAACTTGCTGAACCGGGAGAATTTACAAAAAGAGCCTTTTTAAATGGTAGAATAGATTTAGTTCAAGCAGAATCTATAATAGATTTGATAAATTCTAAAAGTGAAAGAGAAGCAAAGGCTTCTATAAGTCAGTTAGAAGGTAATCTATCTAAAAATATTAATTTGATAAAATCAGAATTATTAGATTTAATGGCAGATGTTGAAGCCTCAATAGATTATCCTGAGTATGATATAGAAGAAGTTACAAATAAAAAAATATTGCAAACATTAGAAACAGTAGAAACAAAATTGAAAAAATTAAATGATACTTTTAAGAACGGAAAAGTATTAAGAGAGGGAATAAAAACAGCTATTATAGGCAAACCAAATGCTGGAAAATCTTCATTATTGAATACTATTTTAAATGAAGAAAGGGCTATTGTAAGCGAAACAAAAGGAACTACAAGGGATACAATAGAAGAATTTGTTACAATAGAGGGGATAACATTAAAATTAATTGATACAGCAGGAATAAGAGAAACAAATGATGAGATAGAAAAAATAGGAGTTGAAAAATCAAAAAAATTAATTAATGAAGCAGAGCTTGTTATTGCTATATTTGATGGTACAAAGAGCTTATCTGAGGATGATTACGAAATATTAGATCTTATTAGAAATAAAAATGCAATAATATTATTAAATAAAATGGATATTAGTGATTTGGAATTAGATAAGGATAATCTTATAAAAAACATGGGGAAAGATGTTATAAAAATATCAGCTAAAAACGGCGATAATATTGATGTTTTATATAAAACAATTGCTAATATGTATCAATTAAATGATATAGAATTAGATGATGGAGAAATAGTTACTAATATTAGGCACAAAAATCAGATAGATGAATCACTAAGAAGTATTGAAAAAACTAAAGAAACAGTATATAATAATATGCCAGTAGATATTATTGAGATATATCTTAAACAAATTTTAAGTGATTTGGGAAAAATTACAGGAGATGATATATCAGAAGATATTATAAATGAAATCTTTTCTAAGTTTTGTTTAGGAAAATAGCGTAAAAACAATATGTTAACTATGAGTTTCACGAAAAACAGGAAAAGTAAACATAAGAAATTAATATAATAATGAAATTAATGAATGTATAATAATAAAAGAAATAAGATTCTGGGGAGGAAACATGAGTTATAATGCGGGAAAATATGATATAGCAGTAATCGGAGCTGGTCATGCAGGATGTGAAGCAGCACTTGCAGCTGCAAGAATGGGAATGAAAACATTAATGTTTTCAATAAGTTTAGAAGCTGTGGCAAATATGCCATGTAATCCACATATAGGAGGAAGTTCAAAAGGTCATCTTGTTAGAGAAATTGACTGTCTTGGTGGTGAAATGGGAAAAAATATAGATAAGAGCTATATTCAATTAAAAATGTTGAATACGTCAAAGGGCCCTGCTGTGTATTCTTTAAGGGCACAGGCCGATAGAAAAAAATATCAAGCAGAAATGAAACATACATTAGAAAAACAAGAAAATTTATACTTAAAACAAGCTGAAATTGTGAATATAACACTTGAAAATAATAAAGTTAAATCAATAGAAACTAATATTGGTGCAATATATGATGTTGATGCAATTATAGTTGCAACAGGTACATATTTAAAGGGAAAAATATTTATAGGAGAAAATTCTTTTGAAAGTGGTCCAGATGGTGTATTTCCTGCGAATAAACTATCTGAATGTTTGAAATCTTTAGGTGTAAATCTTGTTAGATTTAAAACTGGTACACCAGCGAGAATCAATAGAAAAAGCATTGATTTTTCGAAGATGGAAATACAAGAAGGGGAAAAAGATATAGAGGCTTTTTCATTAGAGGATGAAATTGATCAAAATAAAGAGCAATTACCATGTTATTTAACTTATACAAATCAAAAAACACATGATATAATAAGAGCAAATTTGCATAGATCTCCATTGTATGCAGGAAGAATTGAGGGAACCGGACCTAGATATTGTCCTTCAATTGAAGATAAAGTTGTTAGATTTGCTGATAAAGAAAGACACCAAGTATTTATAGAGCCAATGGGAGAAAATACAGATGAAATGTATGTCCAGGGAATGAGCTCATCTTTGCCAGAAGATGTACAAATTGCGATGTACAGAACATTACCAGGCTTAGAAAATGCAGAATTTACAAGACCTGCATATGCAATTGAATATGATTGTATTGATCCAGCAGATTTAAAATTATCGTTAGAATATAAAAAAATAGAGAATTTATTTTTTGCAGGGCAAGCTAATGGAACTTCTGGATATGAAGAAGCTGCATCTCAAGGATTAATAGCAGGTATAAATGCTTCATTAAAATTAAAAGGAAAAAATCCTGTGATTTTAGATAGATCCCAGGCTTATATAGGTGTTCTTATTGATGATATTGTAACAAAAGGTACTAATGAACCATATAGAATGATGACATCTAGAGCTGAATATAGGCTTTTATTAAGACAGGATAATGCAGATTTAAGACTTACTGAGATAGGACATGATGTTGGACTAATTTCAGATGAGAGATATAATGAATTTTTAAAGAAAAAGAAAAATGTCGAAAATGAAATAGAAAGAATAAGAAAATTAACAATAAAACCAACAGAAGAGGTTAATAATTTTCTAGAAAAGAATAATTCTTCAAAAATAACAGCTGGTGTTAAGTTAGCTGACTTGCTAAAACGTACAGAATTGAATTATAAGAAACTTTCAGAGATAGATAATAATAGACCATTATTAACTAAACAAGAAGCACAAGAAGTCGAAATACAGGTCAAATATGAAGGATATATAAAAATGCAAGAGGAACAGGTTAAGAAATTTAAAAAGTTAGAAGATAAAATATTATCAGAAGATATTGATTATAATGACATTAAAGGACTAAGAATTGAAGCAAGACAAAAATTAAATAAGGTAAAACCACAATCAATAGGACAGGCTTCTAGAATATCCGGTGTTTCACCTGCAGATGTATCTGTGTTGTTAATATATTTGGAACAACAAAGAAGAAAATAAGGTTATAGATTTCCTAAAATCTAAATATAAATACAAGGAATTAATATGAATTTAGAAGAATTTTCAGAAGAGTTTATTAAACAAGCTCAAGAGATAAATATAGAAATAGATATAAATAAAATTGAAAAATTTTATTTATATATGAATTTATTATTAGAATGGAATGAAAAAATTAATTTAACAGCAATTACAAATCCTAAAGAGGTAATTATTAAACATTTTATAGATTCTATAACAATATCAAGATATATTAAAAGTAACTCGAAAGTTATTGATGTAGGAACTGGTGCTGGTTTCCCAGGAATTCCGATAAAGATATTTGATGAAACCTTAAATCTAACATTATTAGATTCATTAAATAAAAGAACAATATTTCTAAAGGAAGTAATAGAAAAACTGAACTTAAAAAATGTAGAAATAATACATGGAAGAGCAGAAGATTATGCACAAAATAGTATGTATAGAGAAAAATATGATTACGCTGTTTCTAGAGCGGTGGCATCACTAAACATATTACTGGAATATTTGGTGCCATATACAAGGGTTAATGGTAAAGTAATTGCTATGAAGGGAATTAATGTAGATGATGAAATAAAAAATTCTAATACAGCCTTAAATAAATTAGGGGCAAAAATAGAGAAAAAAGAGGAAATAATATTGCCTGAATCATGTGGAAATAGATATATTATAATAATAAATAAAAATAATATAACAGGTAAGATATATCCTCGAAAAGCAGGAATTCCTAAGAAGAATCCACTGTAGAATTATGTAAAAAAATGGATTTTATAATAAAAAATCCATTTTTTTATACTATTTGTAGACATTCATTTTTTGAATATCAATGTATGTTTTTTCTTGACATATTAAAAAATATTATATATCATATATAATATTAAAATAAAAATTATTACAAATGAATGGGGGCAGAACTTTGGGAAAGGTTATATCAATTGCGAATCAAAAAGGTGGAGTTGGAAAAACAACAACAGCCGTTAATTTAAGTGCATTACTTGCCAAAAAAGGTAAAAAAGTTCTATTAATAGATACAGATCCTCAAGGAAATGCTACAAGTGGTGTAGGCGTAGACAAAAGTGTTAGTTTCTCTGTATATGATGTATTAGTAGATGATGTTGAAATAGAAAATACAATTCAAACTACAGAAATGAATAATTTGGAAGTTTGTCCATCAAATATTAACTTAGCAGGGGCAGAGGTTCAATTAGTTTCAGAAGAATCAAGAGAATTTAGGTTAAAAAATAAATTAGAAAAAATTAAAGATCAATATGATTATATAATAATCGATTGCCCGCCATCATTAGGGCTAGTAACATTAAATGCTTTTACTGCATCAGATAGTGTTTTGATACCAGTACAATGCGAATATTATGCGCTAGAGGGATTAGGACAATTAATAAATACAATAAATTTGGTTAAAAAGAGATTAAATAAAAGCATAACAATTGAGGGAGCATTGCTTACAATGTATGATGCAAGAACAAATTTATCAAATCAAGTAGCAAAAGAGGTTAAGAACTATTTTGAAGATAGAGTTTATAAAACGATAATTCCAAGAAATGTTAAATTAAGTGAAGCTCCTAGTTATGGAATGCCAATATGCATGTATGATGCAAGATCTAAGGGTTCAAGATGTTATGATAAGTTTGCAAAAGAATTTATTAAAAAAAATGAACCAAAGAAATAAATGGAAAAGTAATAATATAAAGTGTGATATTTTTTGTTATTTTTAATTGAAATGGAAAGGAATGATTATAAAAATGAATAAAAAAACAGGTTTAGGTAGAGGTTTAGATGCATTATTTAGTGTGGATTCCTTTGAAGAGCAGGATGAAAAAGAAAATGTTTCACAGCAACAATTAGATAGTTCAGAAATAATACATAAGATTAAAATATCAGAAATAGAGCCAAATAAAAATCAGCCAAGAAGAACTTTTAATAGTGAAAGTATTGAAGAATTATCAGAGTCAATAAAAAGGTATGGGGTAATTCAACCAATAATTGTTACAAAAAAAAATAATTATTATGAAATAATTGCAGGAGAAAGAAGATGGAGAGCTTCAAAAAAAGCAGGGCTTACAGAAATGCCTTGTATAATAAGAGATGACCAAGAAAGAGAAAACAAAGAAATAGCTCTAATTGAAAATATTCAAAGGGAGGATTTAAACCCAATTGAAAAAGCTAAAAGTTTTAGAACATTATTAGACGAATATGGAATGACTCAATTGGAATTAGCACAAACTATAGGGATAAGTAGAAGTGCTCTTGCAAATACTGTTAGATTATTAAATATGGATCCAAGAGTTATTGATTTAACGTTAGAAGGAAAATTAACAGAAGGTCATTGTAGGTCATTGATGGCAATAAATGATTTGGATAGGCAATATGAAATGGCTTTGCAAATAATAGAAAATGGCGATTCTGTAAGAGAAATAGAAAGAAAAGTAAAAAATAAAAAAAATGAGCAAAAACAAAAAGGAAATCCATATGAATCAATATATAAAGATATAGAAAATAAATTCCAAGGATTTTTTGGGACAAAGGTAAAATTAGATGCTGGAAAGAAAAAAGGAAAAATAATAATAGAATATGTTTCTAATGAGGATTTAGAAAGAATTATGGAATTATTAGAAAAATAAAAATTAAACATCATTTTATAATTATGAATTATTTTTAATTATAAATGATGTTTTTTTATGGAATAAAATAATAAAAAAATTTCAGAAATTAAAATAAATAATTGAGTAATAAATTAAATAAATAATTAAATAAAATTAAATAAATGATTAAAATAATAAATTAAAAAATAATTAAAATAGTGAATAAAAATCAATTAAATAATTAGAATAATAGGTTAAAATAAATTAAGTAAAAATTAATAATTAAATAGAAAATTAAATAATAATATATAATAAATAAAAAGATCCGCAATTATAGCGAATCTTTTATTTTTTAGATTTTTTGCTCTCGTTGTAAATTATCTTTTGCAACAGTCATTAATAGTTTCAATCTGTTTGTTTGGTTAGCTTCACTTGCTCCAGGATCATAATCTATTGGAGCAATATTAGCATTTGGATATTTACTGCGTATTGTTTTTATAACACCTTTTCCAACTACGTGATTTGGTAAACAGGCAAATGGTTGAACACAAACTATATTTGTTATTCCATGTTCAATATATTCTATCATTTCAGCAGTTAGGAACCATCCTTCTCCTGTTTGATTACCTATTGATAAAATATCTTTCACTTTATCTTCTAGTTCCCATATGTTACAAGGTAATAAGTAATCTTTTTTTGAGTTTGATAAAGCCTCTACAGAGCTCTTTTCCAAAATATCCATAAGTTTTATAGCATATTTAAATACATTAGCTTTTAGTGCACCAGTTTGTATTAGTTGATTAAAAGTTATTTTATGAGTTGCAATGAATTTTATAAATCCCATAAAATCAGGCAAAATTACTTCAGCACCTTCTTGTTCCAATTTATCTGCTACATAATTGTTACCAAAAGGATGATATTTAATTAATACCTCTCCCACAATTCCTACTTTTGGTTTTTTTACTGATGTATCTAATTCGATTTTTTCGAAGGCATCTACCATTTCAAATATAAACTTTTTCATTTCTTTTAAAGATGATTTTCTTACAATTTGTTTGCATTTTTCAAGCCACTCTTCATATAATTTTTGAGTTTCACCTTTATTAATTTCATATGCTCTATTTTTAGCTAATAATTTTTGAATTAAATCACCTAAAATTACTGCTTTAAATAAGCGCTCTATAAAACCAAGGGTCAATTTAAATCCTGGATTTTTTTCCATTCCTACAACATTAAATGATATTACTGGAATCTGAGAAAAACCAGCATCTTTTAAAGCTTTCCTGATAAATCCTATGTAGTTTGTAGCACGACAACCACCACCTGTTTGAGACATTATAATTGCTGTTTTATTTAAATCATATTCGCCTGATTGTAATGCCTCTATAAATTGGCCAGTTGTTAGTATTGAAGGATAGCATGCATCATTATTTACATATTTTAAACCTGTTTCTACCGTATGATTTGTACATTCTTTCAATAATTTTATATTATATCCTGAGGCTTGTCCTGCTGCCTCAATTAACTCAAAATGAATTGGAGCCATTAAAGGACATAAAATTGTATATTCTTTATTCATTTCTTTAGTATAAGGGATTTTCTTTATTCCATAGTCACCTACATAATCATCATTTTTTAGACCTATACGTTTATTCATACTGGCAAGTAATGATCTAATACGAATTCTTACAGCACCAAGGTTATTTATTTCATCAATTTTTATAAGAGTATACATTTTTCCATAGCTTGATAATATTTCTTCAACTTGATCTGTTGTAACTGCATCGACTCCACAACCAAACGAATTTAATTGAACTAATTCAAGATAATCTTTATGTCCGACTAAATCAGCTGCTGCATATAGTCTAGCATGGAATGTCCATTGGTCAACAACTCTTAGTGGTCTTTTTGCTTCAGATAGATGACAAACACTATCTTCTGTTAATACACTTAATCCAAGACTTGTTATTAAAGTATCAATTCCATGATTTACTTCTGGATCTGTATGATATGGTCTTCCCGCAATTACAATACCTTTTAGATTATTTTCTTCAAGATATTTTAAGGTTTCTTCACCTTTTTTTCTAATATCTGATTTATATTGTTGATACTCATGTTCAGCCATTTTTGCGGCAATTAGAAGCTCTTTTTTAGTAAAATTGTATTTTTTAAATTCAGGCAATTCTAATATAGTTTTTGCTAATTTTTCTGGCTCAAAAGGTAAAAATGGATTTAGAAATTCTATATTATCATGTTTTAGCTCTTCAACATTATTTTTTAAAACCTCAGAATAAGATATTACAATCGGACAATTATAATGGTTATCAGCATCTTTGTACTCTTTTCTTGAATATGGAATACAAGGATAAAATATGGTTTTTATACCTTGTTGTATTAAACTTATAATATGACCATGAGATAATTTTGCTGGAAAACATACAGATTCTGATGGCATTGATTCGATACCTTTCTCATATGTTTTTCGATTACTCTTTTCAGATATTATTACTCTAAAACCTAAGTTTGTTAAAAAGGTAAACCAAAATGGATAATCTTCATACATGTTTAAAACTCTAGGGATTCCAATAGTTCCTCTTTTGGCATATTCTTCAGTTAAAGGTATATAGTTAAATAATCTCTCATATTTATATTTAATTAAATTAGGCAGATTTGATGAGTTATTTTTTATTCCAGCACCTTTTTCACATCTGTTTCCAGAAATATATCTGCTACCATCGCTAAACTTATTAATTGTTAATAAACAATGATTTTCGCAGTTTTGACAACGTACATGAGTTGTAGTTACCTCAAGTTTATCAATTTGATCAGGTTTTAATATTGTTGAGTGATATTCCATATCAAGATTTGATTCATATTGTTGTTTTGCAAGTAAAGCTGCTCCATATGCGCCCATTAAACCGGCAATATCAGGTCTAATAACATTTTTTCCAACAATTAATTCAAAAGCTCTAAGTACAGCATCATTATAAAATGTTCCACCTTGAACAACAATTGAATTACCTAGAGTACTTACGTCCCTAATTTTCATTACTTTTTGAATAGCATTTTTTATTACTGAATATGACAAACCTGCTGATATATCTCCAACAGAATATCCTTCTTTTTGAGCTTGCTTTATTTTAGAATTCATAAAAACAGTACATCTAGAACCAAGATCTACGGGTTTTCTAGATTCAATTGCAGCTTGAACGAAATCTTCTATAGAAAGATTTAAACTTTTTGCAAATGTTTCAATAAAAGATCCACAACCAGATGAGCAAGCTTCATTTAACATTATATTGTCAATAGTTCCTTTCTTAATTCTGATATATTTCATATCTTGTCCACCAATATCAACAATACTTGTTACACCAGGCATAAATTCTTTGGCTGCAGTATAATGTGCAATAGTTTCTATTTCATTTAAATCAATTTTTAAAGCTGTTTTTATTAATTGTTCTCCATATCCTGTAACTCCACTATAACGAATGTCAGCTTTTTCAGGTAATACAGAATACATTTTTTTCAACATATTCATTACGCTTTTTAATGGATTACCTTCATTGTTTCCATATAATGAATATAGTAATTTGCCTTCATCATCAATTAAAACCAATTTTGTTGTTGTTGATCCAGCATCAATTCCAACATAACAATTTCCAGAAAAATTTTCTAAACTTCCTTTTTTCACACAGTCTTTGTTATGTCTATTTTTAAATTCTTCGTAATCAGCATCAATAGAAAACAATGGAGATAATGGAATTGTTGTAGAATCATGAGAATCACGTAATACTCTAATTTTGCTTTTTAATATTTCATTCGTTATTGTTTTATTTTCTAAAGAACTTATTGCTGCACCTTTAGCAACAAATAGGTGAGCCTCTTCAGGAATAATAATCTCATTATCTTTCAACTTTAATGTTTCAATAAATCTTTGTCGTAATTCTGATAAGTAATTTAATGGGCCACCTAAAAAAGCAACATTACCTTTTATAGGCCTTCCACATGCTAATCCACTGATAGTTTGGTTTACGACAGCTTGAAATATAGAAACGGCAATATCTTCTTTTGCAGCACCTTCATTTAATAGAGGTTGAATATCTGTTTTGGCGAAAACACCACAACGAGAAGCAATTGGATATATAGTAGTATAGTGCTTAGCAAGCTCATTTAATCCACTAGCATCTGTATGTAAAAGAGAAGCCATTTGATCTATAAATGCACCTGTACCACCTGCACATGTACCATTCATACGTTGCTCTATAAAATTATCAAAATATATTATTTTTGCATCCTCTCCACCTAATTCAATAACAACATCAGTTTGAGGAATATACTTTTCTACAGCCTTTTTACAAGATACTACCTCTTGAATAAAAGGTAAGTCTAAAAAGTTAGCTGCAGACATAGCTCCAGAGCCTGTAAGTGATATTGTGAATTGCGAATTTGGATAGTTTGTTTCAAGTTTTTCTAGTACATTACATACTGTATTTTTTGTATCAGAAAAATGTCTTTCGTAGTTTTGGTAGATAATGTTTAAATCAGAATCTAGTACTACGATTTTTACTGTTGTTGATCCAACGTCTAGTCCTACATGTAATATTTTTTCCATAGTTATTTCAATCCTTTCTTGTTTTTAATTTTAGATTAAAAACGTATATGTATATTTCAACATTTTCCCTTTTGATTTAATAATTCATAATGTATTTTATATTGAAATGCAAAATTTGTCAAACAAAAAACACTTGAAATTATTGGGGTTTATGGTCATATTTGATACTTGTCTGTAATAGGATTTAAAAACAAATATAGGAGGTATTTTTATGAATGAGAAAGTAAAAAAAATAGTGTTAATAGCCATAGTTATTTTGGTTATTATTATTGTAGGTATTTTAATCTATATGAATATTGATATTAAAAAAGTAGATAGTACAAATGAAAATAATGAAATAGTTCCGGCAGAAGAAATAACAGATGAACAACTTAGAGAAACAACAATTAATTTATATTTTATTAATCAAAATAATGAAATTGCAGAAGAAATGCGAAAAATTGACTCGAAAATATTATTGCAAAATCCATATTTAGAAGTTATGAATTTGTTGATAAGTGGTCCAAAAGCTGATTGTTTTAAAACATATATACCAAAAGATGTAAAGGTTAATAATACAAAAAAGGAGGGGGATTGTATAATAATAGATTTTTCAAAAGAATTTATAGAAAATGAAGAAGAGAATGTTGATATACAAAGCTTAACAATAAGTCAAATAGTAAATACAATGACCCAATTTACAGAAATAAATTCAGTAAAAATCACAGTAGAAGGAGAAGAAAATCTTTCTTTCAAAAATGGAAATATAAAGTTTGATAGAATTTTTACTGATGAGGATTAGGAAAATGTTTATTAGATATATTTTTTGTTTGATTAACAAAATTAAAAGATGTCGTTATATAGGTTAAATTTCTTAAAAAATGTTCAACTTCAAATAATGATTGAATTGGTTTACAACCATTTTTTAAAAAATTAATATTTTTACATGTTCGCTTTGAATTCATAATATCACCGCTTTCTATCTAGAATAAAAGAAAATACTTTAAAAAAAAGATATTTTATTATATAATATTTATATTAAAAAAATTTGTTAACAGAAAGAGGATTATTTGTGGATAACTTAAAAGAAAATGAACGAATAGACGATATAGAAATTAATGATTATAAAATAATACAAAAAAATAATGGATTCTGTTTTGGAATTGATAGTGTATTATTATCGGATTTTGCTAGAAATATTAAACCTAATAGTACAATTTTAGATTTTGGAACTGGAACGGGAATTTTAGGATTATTATTAATAGCAAAAACTAAAATAAAAAAAGTAATAGGAATTGAAGTACAAGATGAAATTGCCGATATGGCAAGAAGAAGTATAAAATTAAATAATTTAGAAGAAAAATTTGAAGTAATAAATACAAATATTAAAGAGCTAGATAAATTTTTAAAAAGAGAGGTTTATGATGCGATAATTACAAATCCTCCATATAAAAAAATAAATTCTGGATTGGTAAATGAAAATAAAATAAAATTAATTTCTAGACATGAAATAGAAGCAAATTTATCAGACTTTATTAAAGAAAGTTTTAAATTTTTAAAGGATAAAGGAACCTTATATATGGTACATAGAGCTGAACGATTAGCTGATATTTTTTATGAAATGAGAAAAAATAAAATTGAACCTAAAAGAATAAGATTTGTATATTCGAATACGCAGAGTGATTGTAAATTAGTATTAATAGAAGCTGTAAAAAATGGAAAATCTTTTTTGAAAATTGAAAAGCCTTTGTATGTATATGATGAAGAAGGTAAATATACAAATGAAATACTAGAAATATATAATAAAAAAATAAATTAGAATAAATAATTAAAAAGGAATTAAATAAAAAAATGAGTTAAAATAAATAATTAAAAATAAATATTAAATAATTAAAATAAGTGATTAAATAATAAATTAAATAAAAAATGAATTAAAATAAATAATTAAAATTAAATATTAAAAAATATTAAATGATTAAAATTAATAATTAAATAATAAATTAAAAATAATTAAAAATAAATTAAATAAAAATGAATTAAAAAATAATTAAAAATAAATATTAAAAAAAATATTAAATGATTAAAATAAATAATTAAATAATAAATTAAAAATAAATTAAATAAAAATGAATTAAAAAATAATTAAAAATAAATATTAAAAAAATATTAAATGATTAAAATTAATAATTAAATAATAAATTAAAAAATAATTAAAAAATTAAATAAAATAAATTAAAAAAATAATTAAAAATAAATATTAAAAAATATTAAATGATTAAAATAAATGATTAAATAATAGATTAAAAATAAATTAAATAAAAAATAAATAATTAGAAATAAATAAAATAATTAATTAAAAAAGTAAAAATATAAAAGGATGGTAAGAAATGAGTGGAATATTATATTTGGTTGCAACACCAATTGGAAATTTAGAGGATATAACATTAAGAGCAATAAAAATTCTAAAAGAAGTAGATATTATTGCTGCCGAAGACACCAGACATAGTTTGAAATTGTTAAATCATTTACAAATATCAAAACCATTGATTAGTTATCATAGACACAATGAGGAGATAAAAACAGATGGTTTAATAGAAAAATTATTAAATGGAGAAAATATTGCTTTAATTACAGATGCAGGAACTCCAGCAATATCAGACCCTGGAGAAATAATCGTAAAAAAGGCAATTGAAAATAATATAGAAATAATTCCAATTCCAGGAGCTTGTGCACTTATAAACGCCTTAATTTGCTCTGGATTAAATACAAAGGAATTTGTTTTTTATGGATTTTTACCAATAAATAAAAAGTTAAGAAAAAATAAATTTGAAGAGCTAAAAAAAGAAAATAAGACCATGATAATATACGAAGCTCCACATAAAATAATTACGACTTTAAATGATATTTATAAAAATTTGGGAAATGTAAATATTGTACTTGCAAAAGAATTAACCAAAATTCATGAAAGTTTTATAAGAGGTAGTGTACTAGAAATAATTGAAAAAATAACTGATATTAAAGGCGAAATGATAATTTTGATAGAAGAAAATAATGCAATTGTTAACGAAAAAAAAGAAGAACTTTCAGTAGATGAACAATATGAATTATATAAAAGACAAGGATTAAAAAAGAATGAAATTATAAAAAAAATCGCCAAGAATTTAGAAGTACCAAAAAACGAAATTTATATGAAATTTATAGATAAAGATTAAAATATATAATAGTAAATATTTAAATAAAACTTTGTATTATTTTTGGATATATAAAAGTATATATTATAAAAAAAGTTAGGTTATAAATTTTGTATGTAAAACTTGTATACAATTCCAGTGGATAAATAAAATACTGAACTTTGAAATGAAAAATACGAATTGGATTATTGGCTACTTATTGTTCTAAAAAATAATATTATTGAATAAAATTAATCGGAAATGAGGTAATATGTTAAACAAAATTTGGCCAATATTTATTTTAATTTCAATAGTATATTCTATATTTAGTGGAAATGTAGATAAAGTAAATAGTGCAGTTTTTGATTCGGCAGAAAATGCAATATCTGTAACAATAACTCTCCTTGGAATGATGTGCTTATGGAGTGGAATTATGAAGATTGCAAGTAATGTTAGTTTGATAGAAAAACTTTGTAAATTTATTAATCCATTAATTAATTTTTTATTTCCAGATCTGAAAAAAAATGAAAAAATAAAAAAAGAAATATCTATGAATATTATTGCTAATTTTTTAGGACTGGGAAATGCTGCCACTCCGTTAGGAATAAAGGCAATTAAAAGTATGCAGAAGGAAAATAAAAACAAAGAATCTTTAAGCAATTCAATGATGATGTTTATATTAATTAATACAGCTTCAATTCAGTTAATTCCAACAACTGTATTTGCAATTAGGAGTTCTTTAAAATCTGAAAATCCAACAAATATTTTAATACCTGTTTGGTGCTCTACATTAAGTGCTGCAGTTGCAGGAATAATATGTGTTAGATTAATAATGAAAAAAATAAAGTAAAAATAAAATTAAAAACAAATAAAAAATTATAATTAATTTAATTAATAATAAAAACAAATAAAAAAACAAAAAATAATTAAAATTAAATCAAATAATATAAAAAACAAATAAAAAATATAATTAAATTAATTAATAAAAAAATAAATAAAAACAAAAAATAATTAAAATTAAATTAAATGACATAAAAAACAAGTAAAAAATATAATTAAATTAATTAATAAAAAAATAAATAAAAAAATAATTAAAATTAAATCAAATAACATAAAAAACAAATAAAAAAATATAATTAAATTAATTAATAAAAAATAAATAAAAACAAAAAATAATTAAAATTAAATCAAATAATATAAAAATCAAATAAAAAATATAGTAAAATTAATTAATAATAAAATAATTAAAATAAATAAATAATAAAAGAAAAAATAAATAAAAATTAATAAATATTTAGAATAAACAATAAATTTTATAATTAAAATAAATAATGACAGAAATAGATAAAAATTATATATAAAATAAAGGATCTTGATATGGAATTTATTAAATATATTTCGAATTTAACAGTTCCTTTTATTATGGTAATAATTATAATATGGGGAATAAAAGAAAAGAAGGCAGTTTTTGATTTATTTATTGAGGGGGCAAAAGAGGGGTTAGAGGTTACCTTAAATTTGTTTCCAACTTTAATTGGGATTTTCCTAGCAGTAGGACTACTTAGAGAATCTGGACTTGTAGAATTTATTATTAAAATAATTACACCAATAACAACTATAATAAAGATTCCATCAGAAATAATGCCATTGGCATTGATTAGACCGATTTCAGGTAGTGCAGCAATAGGAGTTGCCACAGATATTATGAAAAATTATGGAGTGGACACATATATTGGAAATGTGGCATCTGTGATAATGGGATCAACGGAAACAACTTTTTACATATTAGCAGTATACTTGAGTTGTGTTAAGATTAAAAATAATAGAGGAATTTTAATAGCTGCCTTAACTGCAGATATTATAGGAATAATAAGTTCTGTCGTATTTTGTAGAATTTTGTCGTAAAGTTTTTCTTGACTTTACGGCAAAATGAGAGTATCATAAAATAAGAATTTCAAATCAACAAGATTTTTTTCAAATATTTAAATCTTAAAAATTCCAAAAAACAATACAGTATATAAAGATGTTACAAATACAAAAAAATTAAGTATTTGAATTTTATAATGTTTTTATTTTTGTAGAGGAAATAAAAAGAAAAGCCCCCTTTTCTAAATATTTTTAATTTACATACCCCTATAATAAAAATGTAAAAATTTGGTTATTTCCTCTACAATTTTATATAAAATTTACCTATGATAAGTTTCGTTATTTGATATTTTAAATGCTCTAAAAATTTGTTCTAATAAAAATATTCGAATTAATTGGTGAGGAAATGTCATTTTTGAAAAACATATTAATTCGTTTGAGCTTTTTAAAACTTTATCAGATAAGCCTAAAGTACCACCGATAATAAATGTAATAGAACTTGAATTATTTAATGAAATATTATTTATTTTTCTTGAAAATTCTTCAGATGTATATTGTTTTCCTTTTAAATCTAATGTTATTACATATGAGTTTTTTTCAATATGAGAAATTATATTATTTGATTCTTTTTCTTTTATCATATTTATTAAAGAATCATTTAAATTATTAGGTAATTTTTCATCAGGTAATTCAGTGATATTTAATATACAATATTTTGATAATCTTTTAGAATATTCAGATAGTGCATCTTGTAAATATTTTTCTTTCAATTTTCCGATGCAAATAACATTTATATGTAACATAATTATCTCCTTATGCAATTTCTATAATTTTAGAAGGTTTTATACGTGTTGCAACATTTATTTCAATTTTTGAAGTGTCAGATTTTCTATTTATAAGTTCATCTGCAACAGTTTTATAAGCCAATTCTGGAAAATTATTTTCTTTACTAAGATGCCCTAACATAACAGAACGTAAGTTCTTATTTGATAAATATGATATTAGCTCTCCTGCTTCGTCATTAGATAAATGACCTAACTTACCAGAAATGCGCTGCTTTAAGTAATATGGATATTTAGAATATTTTAATATTTCTGAATCATAATTAGATTCCAAAAGTACAAATGAGCTTTTTTCTAAGTGAGCTGCTATATTTTCAGTAATATGACCTAAATCAGTAGCAATACTTAGTTGTTTGTTATCATGAAATATATTAAAACCGCAAGGATTTGCTGCGTCATGAGGAATTGAAAATGGTTCAACTTCTAAATCTCCTATAATAAATTTTTGCTGAGGAACAAAAAAGTTTTGTAAGTCTGAACTAATTTTTGATGATTGATTTGGCATGGCAGACCAAGTTTCTTTAGTTGCATAAACCGGAATATTATATTTCTGAGAAATCGTACCTAAGCTTTTAACATGATCAATATGTTCATGTGTAACAATGATTGCATCAATATTTTCAATAGATACATCAATAGAAGAAAGAGCATTAATAATTTTTTTTGCACTTTCTCCTGTGTCAATTAAAATATTAGTATTTTCACTTTGCGCTAATAGGCTGTTACCACTGCTACCGCTAAATAAACTACAAAAATTAAACATTTTATTATCCTATTCTAAAATCTAAAAATAATTTTATGATTTGTTTCATTCTCTTACTCTTATTATATTTGCACCAAGTTTTCTAAATTTTTCTTCAATATGTTCATAGCCTCTATCAATATGTTGAAGATTGTGTAGCTCTGTTGTACCTGTAGCAGAAATTCCAGCAATTATTAAAGCAGCACCAGCTCTAAGATCTGTTGCATATACAGGTGCTCCATATAATGATTCAACACCTTCAAAAAAAGCTGTTTTACCTTGAGAAGTGATTTTAGCACCCATCTTTATAAGCTCATAAGTATATTGAAATCTTGATTCCCAAATGTTTTCTGAAATGACGCTAGTGCCATCAGCTATTGATAATACTACTCCCATTTGTGCTTGTAAATCTGTAGGAAAACCAGGATGGGGAGCTGTCTTTATATTAGTTTTCATAGGTCTTTTGTTACATGTAACTCTTATTTCGTCTCCGGATTCTTTTACGATTCCGCCCATTTCAATTATTTTTGCAGTTAAACAATCTAGGTGCTCACTAATACAATTTTTAAGGATTATATCACCTTTTGTAGCCATTGCTGCAAGCATAAATGTTCCTGCTTCAATTTGATCTGGAACAACAGAATATGTGCTTCCACTTTTTAATTTTTCGACACCATTAATTTTTATTATATCAGTTCCAGCACCACGAATGTCTGCACCAATAGAATTTAAAAAGTTAGCAACGTCAACTATATGTGGTTCTTTGGCAGCATTATCAATAGTTGTTGTACCCTTAGCAAAAACTGCAGCAAGCATAATATTTATGGTTGCACCTACAGAAACCGTATCCATATAGATAGGAGCGCCTTTTAACTCATTTACTGAGGCAATTACTTTACCAGTTGCAACTTCAACTTTGGCACCTAAAGCTTCAAAACCTTTTATATGTTGATCTATAGGTCTTGCACCTAAATTGCAACCTCCAGGAAGACCTACCTCAACATTATGACATCTACCTAACAATGCACCGATTAAATAATAAGAAGCTCTAAATTTTCGTGTTTTATCTAAAGACGCTTTATAACTTAATATATTTGATGTATCTATACGAGCTGTATTTTGATCTATCCAATCAATTTTTGCTCCTAAATCTTTTAAAATTTCACATTGGATTTGTACATCACTTATATTTGGTAAATTTTCTAATGTACAAACACCATTTATTAGTAATGTGGCAGGAATTAATGCTAATGCTGCATTTTTTGCTCCACTTATCATAACTTCTCCATGTAATCTAGTTCCACCTTGAATAATTAACTTTTCCAATTTAATACCTCCACGAATATAATCTCTCTATATATAACATAAATTTATAATTTTTACAATAAAAAACTATAGATTTTCAAATAATTCTATAAGCTTAAATTTAATTTTAATATTGGATGAAGAATTATTTTTCGTTATAATAGAGAATTCTTCAGTGTCTAGATTTTCCTTAATTAGTTTGTTAGATTCTTCGTTAAAATTGCAATTTGTAGAATCGATTATGCAGATAGAAGGAAACATTACACACCACCAGTTTTGACCTTTAGCGTCACCTATTTCAACTTTTAAAGCATCATAATTACCTTCTGGCAAAATTATGTTAGAATAATCCTTGGTTGGAAATTTAGAATTTGAAATGCTAATTTTTAATGGATAATTCAAATTATGATTTTCCAATACATTATATGATAATTTATAAATTTCATTAATATTTTCATTTAAAATATCTATTGCATCTTGCTTTGAATTGGCATTTTTTAAATAGGGAGAAATATAATTTAGTATAGCATCTCGGATTTCATATTTTAGCATTTGATCTTCGGTTGTATCACTATTTGCGACAACATGCAATCTTAAAAAATTATCAGAAATGTTGGTAAAAACTGTATCTGCATATGATTTAGCTAAACAAAAAACAAATGAAAAGAAAAGAAATAAAATAATAAAAACTTTAAATAGTGGGGATTTTTTAGTATTCATAAATACCTCCTAAATGTAATTTATTACAGTATGAACATATATTCAAAAATTATACTAATGAAAATTGGATTAATAATTAGATAACTTAAAGAAAAAATGTCGAAAAAACGGGGTCGATTTAAATTGACATAGATAATTATAGATGTTAAAATTCAAAAATAATAAGGAGGCTTCGATATGAAGTTAAATAAATGTATAGAAAAAGTTTGTTGCTTTTATGCAAGTGATTGGCATTTAACAGTAATGCTATTACCATATATTAATAAAAATATAGACGAAAAAAATAAAATATACATGAAATTTGAACACAGTATAGAAGATAAGATGAAGATATTATTAGGAAAATTACAAATAAAAAATGAAAAAAATATAAGAAATATAGATTGGAATGGAAATGTTGGGGAAGAGGAAGTTTGTGAAAACAAAAAGGTATTTATAATTTCTGGTTCAGAAGAATACATAAAAGAAAAAAATGATTTAATTGAACAATATTATTGTAATAGTGATGATAGAGTAAAAATAATTAATTGTTATAATGTATCAGAAGAGAAGAATTTAAATAACATAATTCAAAATAATAAATATCAAAATGTTTTAAATACAAAAGGAGAAAGTAAAATAATTTTTAAATAATATAAATATATAGTAATTTAAATGATAAAAATTATAATTAACAGCATTATAATAGTTAATGGTTATTGAATATTTAAATGTTTTGCTCCAACTGTGTACATTGTTTATTAAAGTATAATAAAAAAGGCATATAAAATTATAAATAGTTATATAATAAAATATTGACTAATTATATAAATTGTTATAATATAATCAAATAACATTAGAAAAATTGGAGGAAACAATATGGAATATAATAAAATAAAGGCTAAGCTAGAAAAAAGTAATCAAGCTCAATTATTAAAAGCATATGATAGAGCTGATGATATGATAAAAAAGAAACTAGAGGAGCAATTTGAAAGAATTGACTTTGAAAAAGTTAATGAATTATATGAAATAACTAAAAATGAAATTAATTTTAATAATGATGTTATAGAGCCAATTTCATACATAGAGAAAAGTAAATTATCTGAGCAAGAATATGATAAATACTTGAAACTAGGTGAAGATGAAATTAAAAAAGGAAAATATTCAGTGGTAATAATGGCTGGAGGTCAAGGAACAAGACTAGGTCATAGTGGACCAAAAGGAACATTTGATATAGGATTAGATTCTCATAAATCAATTTTTGAGATTTTAGCTGATAACTTAAAAGGAGAAAATAAGAAATATAATGTTTCAATACCATGGTATATAATGACAAGTAAAGAAAATAATGATCAGACAGTTGCTTTTTTTGAAGAGAATAATTATTTTGGATATAACAAAAATGATATAGTATTTTTCAAACAAGGTAAACTTCCTATGTGTGATGAAAACGGAAAAATATTAATAGATGAAAATGGAATTATAAAAGAAGCTGCAGATGGCCATGGAGGAATATTCCAATCAATGAAAAATAATGGAATAAACGAAGATATGAAAAAAAGAGGTGTTGAATGGGCTTTTATAGGACCTGTAGATAATGTATTGGTAAAAATGGTTGATCCAATATTATTAGGAATTATGATAGATAAAAAAGTTTTAGCTGGTGGAAAAAGTACTGTAAAAGCAAATCCTTCAGAGAAAGTTGGTGTTTTCTGCAAAAGAAATGGAAAACCAGGAGTTGTCGAATATACAGAAATAACAACAGAAATGGCAGAAAGAACTGATAAAAATGGTGAACTTGTTTTTGGTGAATCACATATAAATTGTAACTTATTCAATATAAAAGCAATAGAAGAAGTTGCTAATAAAAATCTACCTTATCATATAGCACATAAAAAAGCTAGTTATCTTGATGAAAATGGAAATTTAGTAGTTCCAACAAAACCAAATGCATATAAATTTGAATCATTTATTTTTGATGCGTTTGATATGTTAGATGATATGGCTATTTTAAGAGTAAAAAGAGAAGAAGAATTTGCTCCAGTAAAAAATGCAGAAGGAACTGATAGCCCTGAAACAGCAAGAGAATTATATATTAATTATTATAAAAACAAATAAAACATGATGAGGTAATTCTAATTTTATTAGGATGCCTCTTTTTGTTTAAAAATGAACTTTTAAGGAGGAGAAAAAATGAATTATTTAGATAGTTATAAAGATTGGTGTACAAATAAAATATTTGATGAAAAAACACAGGAGGAGTTAAAGAATATAACAGATGATTCCGAAATAAAGGATAGATTTTACAAAAATTTAGAGTTTGGAACTGCAGGATTAAGAGGAATAATTGGTGCAGGTACAAATAGAATGAATAAATATACTGTAACTCAAGCGACACAAGGATTAGCTAATTATATAAAAAAAGTTGGAGGCGAAAATCGTGGAGTTGCAATAGCATACGATTCAAGAAATATGTCTATTGAATTTAGTAAATGGACTGCGTTATGTCTTAATGCGAATGGAATTAAAACATATAGATTTGAATCATTAAGACCAACTCCAGAGCTATCATTTGCAGTAAGATATTTAAATTGTATAGCAGGAATAGTTATAACAGCAAGTCATAATCCTGCCGAATATAATGGATATAAAGTATATTGGGAAGATGGAGCACAAATAGTTTCTCCAGTTGATAAAGAAATAATGAATGAAGTTAAAAATGTAACAGATTTTTCTGAAATAAAAGACATGAATATAAATGAAGCTACAGAAAAGGGTCTATATAATGAAATCGGAAAAGATGTTGATGATGCATATATTTCAGAGCTTAAAAAATTAGTGCTAAATGAAGATATTATTAAAAAAGTACAGAAAAAAATAAAAATTGTATATACTCCACTCCATGGAACCGGAAATTTGCCAGTACAGAGAATATTAAAAGAAATCGGCTTCGAAAATGTATATGTAGTTTCAGAGCAAGAAGAACCAGATGGGAATTTTTCAACTGTGACATACCCAAATCCTGAGGATAAAAAAGCGTTTGAATTAGCTTTGAAATTAGCAAAAAAAGTTGACGCAGATATTGTATTAGCAACTGATCCAGATGCAGATAGATTAGGTATATATGCTAAAGACATAAAATCAGGAGAATATATTCCTTTTACTGGAAATATGTCAGGTCTTTTAATTGCAGAGTATGAGTTATCTCAAAAGAAAGAGAAAGGTATATTACCAAAAAATGGAGCTCTTATAAAAACTATAGTTTCTTCAGATATGGCAGATGCAATTACTGAAGAATATGGAATTAAACTAATAGAAGTATTAACTGGATTTAAGTATATTGGAGAGCAAATTAAAATATTTGAGGAAACAAAAGAATATGAGTATTTGTTTGGATATGAAGAAAGTTATGGTTGTCTAGTAGGAACACATGCAAGAGATAAGGATGCAATTGTAGCTGTAATGGCTTTATGCGAAGCAGCAGCATATTACAAAGATAAAAATTTGACTTTATGGGATCAAATGATTAATATATATGAAAAATATGGATATTATAGAGAAGGTCAAACTGCTATAACAATGAAAGGCATAGATGGTGCTGAAAAAATAAAGCAAATATTAGAAAACCTGAGAGCTAATCCACCTAAAAAAATTGGTATTTATGATGTTATAGAATATAGAGATTATAAAACTGGAATAGTAGAGAATTATAAAAATAACAAAAAGGGTAAAACTAACTTACCAACTTCTAATGTATTATATTATAAATTAAATGATGGAGCTTGGTGCTGTGTTAGACCATCAGGAACAGAGCCTAAGATAAAATTTTATATTGGAGTTAAGGGCAACAGTTTAGAAGATTCTGATAAAAAATTAAAAGATCTATCTGCTGCAATGAAAGAATTTGAATAATTTTAAATTAAGAATAGCTTACATAAAAAGCTATGCCAAAACATAACAAACAATTAAATTTATTGTAAAGATAAAAAAATAAAGCGAATTTTGTAAAATTTGCTTTATTTTTTGTATTTTATTATTTTTTGTGATAGAATTTGAAAAGAAACATAGGATAAAAGGAGCAGATTATATGAAAGGTAATATAACAATAATGCAGTATTTTGAATGGTATTATCCAGCAAATTGCACATTGTGGCATAAAGTAAAAAAAGATGCTCAAAATTTAAGAAACTTAGGGGTTAATATGGTATGGTTGCCTCCTGCATATAAAGGAACAGCTGGATTATATGATGTGGGATATGGAGTATATGATTTGTATGATTTAGGTGAATTTGATCAAAAAGGTTCACTTCCAACAAAATATGGATTAAAAGATCAATATCTAGAGGCGATAGATTCTTTACATAGAAATAATATTAAAGTACTAGCAGATGTGGTATTTAATCAAAAAATGGGGGCAGATGAAACAGAAGATGTAATTGCTCAAGAAGCATATATGAATGATAGAAACATTTGTGCAAGTGAGCCATATGAAATAACTGCGTGGACTAAATTTAATTTTAGCAAGCGTAATAATAAATATTCTGATTTTAAGTGGAATTGGACGCATTTTCATGGAGTTGATTGGGATGAGAAAAATAAGAAAAATGCTATATTTAAATTTTATGGAAAACATTGGGATAAAGATGTTGATACAGAAAATGGAAACTTTGACTATTTAATGGGTGCTGATGTTGATTTAAATAATGTTGATGTTGTTGAGGAATTAGAAAGATGGGGAAAATGGTATTTAAATTTTTGTAATTTAGATGGATTTAGACTAGATGCAATAAAACATATGAGAGAAGGTTTTTTTAGAAATTGGATAAATAAAATGGAAGATAGTACAGAAAAAGACTTATTTTTTGTTGGTGAATATTGGAATTCAAATATAGAAATATTAAAAAATTATATTAATACATGTAGCAGTAATATTAATTTGTTTGATGTGCCATTACATTATAATTTATATAATGCATCTAATAGTAATGGATATTATGATTTAAGGAGAATATTTGACGGTACTTTAGTACAATCTATGCCAGATAATGCTGTGACATTTATAGATAATCATGATACGCAAAGTGGTCAAGCTCTACAATCAGAAATACAACAATGGTTTAAACCATTAGCATATGCATTAATTTTATTAAGATCAACTGGTATACCATGTGTGTTTTTTGGGGATTATTATGGAATAGAAGGAAAAGAATCACCTATAAGAAATGAATTAATGCAAATTATGATTGCGAGAAAATTATATGCATATGGAAATCAAATAGATTATTTTGATAATGAACATATAATTGGCTGGGTTAGAGAAGGAGATAGGGAACATAAGAAATCTGGACTTGTTGTTATAATGAGTGAAAATGCAGGAGGCTCTAAGTCAATGTATGTTGGAAATAATCTAGCAAATTGTGTTTTAAGAGATATCACAGGAAATATGAAAGAAAATGTTTATGTAGATAAGGATGGAAACGGTATTTTTTATTGTAATGGAGGTAGCGTTTCTGTATGGGTAAAAAAATAAATAAAGGAGTTTTTTAGATGGATATTTTACAAATAATAGCAGATGAATTAAGTGTTAAATACAAACAAGTAGAGAACGCTGTAAATTTAATAGATGAAGGAAATACAATTCCCTTCATAGCAAGATATAGAAAAGAGGTAACAGGAGGTTTAAGTGATGAACAATTAAGAACCCTTGGTGATAGATTAAATTATTTGCGTAATTTAGATGAACGTAAAGAAGAAGTTAGAAAATCTATAGAAGAGCAAGGAAAAATGACAGAAGAAATTGAAAAAGCACTTCAAAATGCTAGAATTTTAGCAGAAGTTGAAGATATATACAGACCATATAAACAGAAAAAAAGAACAAGAGCTACAATTGCTAAGGAAAAAGGATTAGAGCCTTTGTCAGAAGCATTAATAAATCAAGATAAAAATGTTTCTATTGAAGAGCTTGCAAAAGAATTTATAGATGCAGAAAAAGGTGTTGAAACGGTCGAGGATGCAATTTTAGGAGCAAAAGATATTATTGCTGAAAATATATCAGACAATCCAAATTATCGTAAAGAAATTAAAAGATATTGCTATAAAGATGGAATTATTTCAACAGAATCAAATGCAAAAGATGAAAATGAAGAAAATCAGACTTATAAAATGTATTTTGATTTTAATGAAAAAGTTAATAGAATTCCAAGCCATAGAATTTTAGCAATTAATAGAGCTGAAAAAGAAAATGCAATTAAATTGAAAATACAGAAACCTGAAGAAAATATAATTGATTTTATGGAAAGAGATATTATCAAAGATAAAAATAGTAAATATGCAGAAATACTTGAAGATACAGTAGAAGATAGTTTTAAGAGATTAATAGAACCATCTGTTGAAAGAGAAATTAGATCTGATTTAACGGAAAAAGCTGAGGAGAAGGCAATTAAAGTATTTGGTCAAAATGCGAAACAGTTATTATTAGGTGCACCACTAAAAGGAATGACAGTTATGGGATTTGATCCAGCATATAGAACAGGTTGCAAAATTGCGGTTATAGATGAAACTGGAAAGGTATTAGCAACAACTACAGTATATCCAACAGAGCCTCAAAACAAGATTGAAGAAGCTAAGAAAGAGCTTAAAGAGCTAATAAAAAAATATAATATTAATATGATTGCAATTGGAAATGGAACAGCTTCAAGAGAATCTGAAAAATTTGTTGCTGATATGATTTCTGAAATTGATAATGAAGTATATTATGCAATTGTAAGTGAAGCAGGAGCTTCAGTTTATTCAGCTTCTAAACTTGCAACAGAAGAGTATCCAGATATAAATGTGTCTTTGAGAGGAGCAATTTCAATAGCAAGAAGATTGCAAGACCCATTGGCAGAGCTTGTAAAAATTGATCCAAAAGCAATTGGAGTTGGTCAGTATCAACATGATGTAAATCAAAAAAAATTAGCTGAAAGTTTATCTGCGGTTGTTGAAGATGCTGTTAATGAAGTTGGAGTAGATGTTAATACTGCAACACCTTCATTATTATCATATGTTTCAGGAATTAATAAGACTATTGCAAATAATATTGTTAAATATAGAGATGAAAATGGAAAATTTATCGAGAGAAAAGAGCTTCTAAAAGTACCAAAATTAGGGAAAGTTGCTTATCAACAATGTTCAGGGTTTATTAGAATTCCAGATGGAAAAAATCCTTTAGAAATAACAGCTGTACACCCTGAGAGCTACGAAAAAGCAGAACAATTACTTGAAAATATTGGATATACAAAAGAAGATTTGCGTAATCAAGAAAAGTTAAAGGATATAAAAGTAAAATTAAATAGTATAAATTTAAAAGAAGTTTCTGAAAAGTTAGATATTGGTGAAATGACATTAAAAGATATTGTTGATGAATTATCTAAACCAGGAAGAGATCCAAGAGATGAAATGCCAAAACCAATTCTTCGCTCAGATGTATTAAAATTTGAAGACTTGAGAGAAGGCATGATATTAAATGGAACTGTAAGAAATGTTATTGATTTTGGTGCATTTGTAGATATTGGTGTAAAACATGATGGATTAGTTCATATCTCAGAATTAAGTGAAAAATTTGTAAAAAATCCGTCTGATGTTGTTTCAATAGGTGATATCGTAAAAGTTAAAGTAATTGGTATTGATGAAAAAAGGCAAAAAGTAAATTTAAGTATGAAAATATAAAAAAATAAGTATTCTATATGATAAAAATGAACCTAATAAAAGACATTTTATCATACAGAATACTTATTTAATTTTTTATTCATCTTCACTTCTTAATTTTTCAGCACTAGCAGCTGCTGCAAGGTTGTCAATTAATTCATCTAAATCACCATTTAAGAAGTTATCCATTTGGAAAATGCTCATACCAATCCTATGATCTGTTATACGACCTTGAGGATAGTTATATGTTCTTATTTTTTCACTTCTGTCACCACTACCAACTTGTGATTTTCTGCTATTTTCTATTGCAGCATCTTGTTTAGCTTTTTCAATTTCATATAATCTAGATTTTAATAATTTCATAGCATAATCTCTATTTTGAAATTGAGATCTTTCTGTTTGACATTCAGCTACAATTCCCGTAGGAATATGGGTTAACCTAACAGCAGAAGATGTCTTGTTAATATGTTGTCCTCCTGCACCTGAAGATCTGAATACATCCATTTTTATATCAGCAGGATTAATTTCAATTTCAACATCTTCAACTACTGGAAGAACTGCAACCGTAGCAGCAGATGTATGAATTCTTCCACTACTTTCAGTATCAGGCACTCTTTGAACTCTATGAGTTCCGCTCTCAAATTTTAATCTACTGTATGCACCTTTTCCAGTTATCATAAAAGATATTTCTTTGTATCCACCAAGACCAGTTTCGTTTTCGTTTAAAATTTCCAATTTCCAGTGTTTTCTTTCTGCATACATTGAATACATTCTAAATAGAGTTCCTGCGAATAAAGCAGCTTCATCTCCACCAGTTCCAGCTCTGATTTCGCAGATGATATTTTTATCATCATCAGGATCTTTTGGAATTAATAGAAGTTTTAGCTCCTCCTCTAATTTTGGAAGTTTTTCTTTAGATTCTAAAAGTTCCATTTCAGCTAAATCTTTAAGTTCAGGATCTGATAACATTTCCTTAGCCTCTTCTAATTGAGCAGAAACCTTTTTATATTCTCTGTATTTCATAACTATAGGCTCTAAATCTGCATGTTCTTTCATATAATTTTTCCATTCAGTTTGAGCTGCGATTATTTCTGGGTCACTAATTTTTTTAGTTAAATCTTCATATTTTTTTTCAACATCTTCAAGTTTTTGAAACATAAATAATTACTCTCCCTTTTCTAATATCAATATTCTTATTATATACCAAAATATTCCATTTGCCAAGTATATATTATGATATAGATGTTAATATTTATAAAAAATTTCAATTTATATTTAAATAAATTAAAAAAACGTACAATCTGATGTAAATTGTACGTTAAAAATATTTTAAACAGAGCAAATGTTGTTAATGTCTGTTTTTGTTCTTTAAGCATTAAGCTCTTTTACTAATTCTTCAACATCAATACCATGAACGTCACATGCTTCTTCTAAAGTTTCTGCTTGAGAAGCTGGGCAACCTAAGCAATGCATACCTGCAGATAAGAGAATTTCTGCCTTCTCAGGAAATTCTTTTATTAAATCTCCAATTTTTGTATCTTTATTAATCATATTAATACACAACCTTTCTTAAATAAAATATTCAATTATAGTATGTTACATTTTATAAAAAATAGTAATTACAATAAAATTATTTTATCATAAAATTTGGAAAAAGTATAGACAAAATAAGAAAAATGTTGTATTATTACGGAAGTTGGTTACAAAAATCTAAAATCCAAAATTTCAAATCAAAGTTATTTCAAAAATTTTTATTCTAAAAAATTCCAAATTAAAAAATAAAAATAAGGAGAGTGATTTAATATTAAATTATTAGATTTATTTTTTGCTGTATTTATTATAAATATGTTTATTGTTTTTTATTTTATTTATAATAAAGTTGAAGAAATATTTTTCAAAAATAAACAGGGAGAAAAATTAAAAATAAAACAAAAAATCTCAAAAAAATAAAACAATTAAAAAAATTATTGCAATAATTTAAATAAGCAATAAAATAAAAAACAATAAAAAAATAAATAAAAAAATAAATAAAAAAATAAATAAAAAAATAAATAAAAAAAAAAATAAAAAAATAAATAAAAAAATAAATAAAAAAATAAATAAAAAAATAAATA